>JASHVE010000364.1 GCA_030039675.1 Acidobacteriaceae bacterium
CCCTCGCGCACGACATATTTCACCGGGGTGAAGAACGACGGGATCGGCCACTCGAAAACGGTCGCCAGCCGCTTCGTCCAATCCGCGCTCGCAGCAATCGATTCGGTGAAATCGAACGCCTGCGCATACGTATCGAAGGCCGCAGTCATCTGCGTCCACTCGACAGCCAGTGCAAGCGCGAACCAGATCCGCGTAAGAATGCCGTTGGTTCCCCACGCGTGCAGAATCTCGTGTACCGCGGGTCCTTGGTGCAACACTACCCGCGGCTCCGGTTCCATCGTTACCACTTCAAAGCCGCGGACGTTGTCGAAGTCGCGCAGCCCGCCATACCTCACAGAACCAATGCCGCCCGAGCCGCCGGCAAGAAAGCCGCCAACAGAGGCCTTCACCAAGGTGGAAGGATACATGCGCAACTCCCACCCCTGTTTGCGCGCCTCCGTCTCGAGCGCGCCAAGCCGCAGCCCGGGCTGGCAAACGGCCACGCCCTCCGGCGTGATCGCTTCCAGCGCGTCCATCAGCGTGAGATCAAGCACAATACCGCCCTCCAGCGGCACGCACTGCCCGTAATTGCCCGTGCCAGCACCTCGCACCGTTACCGGAATTTCGCGCTCGCCGGCGAATCTCAACACGGCCAGCACTTCGTCCACGTTCAGCGGCTGCACCGCCACGTCGCCGCACTTGCCTGCCAGCTGCGGACGCAGGATCGGCGAATACCAATAAAAGTCGTGCGAGAGCCGATCGAGCACTACCGGGGCGGTCAGCACACGCGCCTGGTCCCCAAGAATCTCTGACAACGCTGCTGCGAGTCCGTCGTTCAAGTGCGAAGACCTCTTTCATCGTTCGGTTGAACGGAATCTATTTCCGCTTCCTCGTCTGCCAAAACCTAAATGCCTTCAGCATCCGCGGATGCGTAAACAGCGCGTAGCATTCATCACGCAACAGGGGACCATCCACAATGCAGGTCATATCGCTGCGCGCGGCCACTTCTGCCGCCGGAATCTGAATCTGGTTGCAGTGCCGGTTCGCATCTTCAATGGTCGCACCGTAGACCACGCGATCCACGCCCGCCCATAGCACCGCGCTCATGCACATCGGACATGGTTCGCAAGTGGTGTAGAGCGTGTATCCAGAGAGAGAAGTCTGCTTCAGCCGTTTGGTCGCGAGGCGAATCGCGCGCACCTCTGCATGAGCGCTGGGATCGAACTCCTGCCGCACGGCGTTGAGCGCGCGCAGCAGCACCTTGCCTGACTTCGTGTCAACAATCGCTGCGCCGAAGGGCCGCGGAGACTGCGTTCGCATCGATCGGCCCGTGAACGCCGCAAGCGCGGCCATGTGCTCCCGATCGACAGCCGGATCAGCCGCAAAACCGTGCGCCATCCTGCGGTTCCCAACCCGCCGTACAACTGCGGTTGTAGTGATCCCCATAACTGAAATTAGCACGCTCACAGCCGACGCGCGCAGAAAGTTTCATCCCCTACAATCGCGATATGGGTAATTTTTCATGGACAATTCGCACCCTGCGCCAGGCGTTGGCAGACGGCTCGGCGCGCGCCACTGATCTCGTTGAGCGGGCCCTGGCGAACTCCAGCACCAATCCAAGCCACAACACGTACCTTTGGCAGAACGCAGCTTGGACGCGCGCAGAAGCCGCAAGGGCTGAGAGCATGATCCGTGGCAATGGAGGCCCGTTCGGCGATGGCCGCTCGGCGCTGTGGGGATTGCCTGTTTCAGTAAAGGATTGCTTCGATCTTGCTGGCTCACCCACCAGTTGCGCTACCACGTTTTACCGAAACCACAATGGAATCGCTACGCAGGACTCATGGCTGGTCGAAAGACTGCGCGCCGCCGGAGCGGTCATCATCGGCAAAACGCACCTGCACGCGCTGGCCTACGGCATCACCGGCGAAAATCCCGAGTTCGGCGACTGCCTGCAGCCCGGAAATCCGACCGCTCTCACCGGCGGCTCGTCGAGCGGAGCTACCGCCAGCGTGCTCGAGGGATCGGCAGTTGCCGCGATCGGAACGGACACGGGTGGCTCCATTCGCGTGCCTGCCGCACTCTGCGGGCTTGCCGGCTACCGCGCTACCCTGGGCCGAGGCGACTGGCGCGGCGGCGCGCACCTCGCGGAATCCTTCGACACCATGGGCTGGCTGTTTCGCGATCTCGAAGACGCGCCACACCTCGCTGCTCCCTTCGCGCCCGGCGCGCCTGCGTCTGTCCACGACTTTAAGCGCTTCGCCTTTCTCGCCGATGGTTTTCTGCACGATTGCGAACCCGCCGTACTCGACGGCTTTCACCAAACCGTTCGCGACTTCGAATCGATCGGCCTTGAAGCTCACTCCATCGATCCCGAGTCGTGGCTTGACGCGGGTGACATCTTTGCGCCCATTCAGGCATGGGAAGCAGCTCGCCTTCACGCAGGCCACTTCGACCACTTCGAGCCTGCCATTCGTGAGCGACTGCAATGGGGCACAGGCATCGGGCCCGAGGAGATCGCCAGTTTGCGCAAACGCCACGCGGAATTTCGCGTACAGATGGATGAGTTGTTCGCGCAATACGAGCTGATCCTGCTACCCTGCGCTCCGGTTGCAAAGCTCGGGGCTGGCGCCGATCACAGCGGCACGCGTAGCCATCTTCTGCGCTACACCATGCCCTTCAGCCTCGCCGGCGCTCCTGCGATTGTCATTCCCTGCGCCGCCGGAGGCGCGCAACTCGCAGCAGCGCGCAATGCCGACGAATCCCTGCTCGTTTTGGCTGCGCGGCTTGGAAAATGGAAAAAGGAGAATCAAAAAAGTTGACGAGTTCCTTATCGCCGGCGTGATAGCGTCGTCTTCAATGACGGCGTCTGCCTGGCGTTTGAGGTGCTCGTTGAAGTCCAGAAGGTTTTTCCCTTTTCTTGCGATTCTTGCATTCTCTCTTTCGGGCTGCCACGGCTCGCACTCTTCCGCCGCCAATGAGCTTTTCCCGGTCCGGCTGCAACTCGACTGGTATCCGCAGCCGGAGCACGGCGGTTTCTACGCCGCGCAGATGCTGGGCTACTACAGGACTGAGGGCCTGGACGTAACGCTCCTGCCACTGCCCCAATACGGGAGCGTCGCGCAACTCGTATCCACTGGAAAAGCCGACATTGGCCTCGGATCCAGCGACCAGATCCTCGAATGGGATTCGAACGGCTTGCCGCTCATCGCCGTGGCCGCCACCATGGAGCACGACCCGCAGGCGGTCATGGTCCATGCCAATTCGCCAATCCGCGACTTCAAAGATCTCGAAGGCCACACTATCTCCGCGCGGACGGAAGGAACCTGGCTCAAGTACGTGATCAACCGCTACAGCCTGCACAACGTCCGCCAGATTCCCGCCACGCTTTCGATCGCGAACTTCCTCGCCGATCCCAACTACGTGCAGCAGATTTTCATCACCAGTGAGCCGTTCTTCGCCAAACAGGCCGGAGCGGAAGTGCGGACGCTGCTCATCAGCTCTTCGGGCTACGATCCCTACCGCGTGCAGTTCACCACGCGCGACTTCGTCGCGCAACACCCTGACGTGGTGGCGAAGTTCGTGCATGCCAGCATTCGCGGCTGGCAGGAGTATCTGCGCGATCCCGCGCCCACCAACGCACTGTTGCTCAAGCTCAATCCTGCGCTGAACCCCGCGCAGGAGGCCTACACCGCGCAGGCGCTGCGCGACGGCGGCTTCGTCACCGGCATTGAGCCGGGCCAAAGCGCAGCATCCTCCGACCAGACTGGTCAGATGACCGCTGCCCGCTGGCAAATGAGCTATGAGCAGCTCAAATCGCTCGGAATCCTGCAAGGCCCCCTCGATCCAACAACTGCCTACTCACTTAGGTTTCT
>JASHVE010000365.1 GCA_030039675.1 Acidobacteriaceae bacterium
GATCGCGGGCCAGGCAGCACGCTGGTTCTCGATCTCGATGAAGGGTCGCAGTCATTTCGTGCCATTCTGAATCCCGGACGCAGCGACTATCTTTTCACCAAGCTCAAGCTTGGCAGCACGCTGCGGTTGCGCGGCGTCTGCGTGGTTCATCCTGCGTATACGCATAATCTGACCCCGTTTGTTCTGCTCCTGCGCTCCAATGAAGATCTGGATGTGATCACCGGTCCGCCCTGGTGGAGCGCGGGCCATTTAATCGCGATCGCCATCGCCGCGCTGGTGCTCGCGCTTGTCGGCGTGGTCTTATACCATCGCATGGAGAACTGGCGCCTGCGCGCTATCCTGGAGGAGCGTGGGCACCTGGCCCACGAGATGCACGATACGCTTGCACAAAGTTTCGCCGGAATCGGCTTTCAATTGCAGGCGATTCGCAACGGCGTCCCGAACGAGTTGGCCGGGCTGCATGAGCAACTCGAATTGGCCAGCGAGCTGGTTCGCCATAGCCACGAGGAAGCGCGACGCAGCATAGCCACGCTGCGAAGCGAGAATCTGCAAAACGACGACGTTCTTTCCGCGCTGGACCATTGCGCTCGGCGCATGGTGCTGGGCGGGGCCCTTCAAATTGTGACGCAGAAGCGAGGCGATCAAAGACCAATCCCGCTGCGCACTGCCGACACACTCTACCGGATCGGGCAGGAAGCGATTGCCAATGCGGTTCGTCACGCTGACCCCACGCTGCTGACGGTTCGCCTCGAATACAAGAAAAACTCAGTCAGCCTGCATATTGAAGACAACGGCAAGGGCTTTTTCACGGGGAGTGGCCAACTCGGCTTTGGTATTCGCGGCATGCGCAGACGGGCGCATAGCATTGCCGCCACGATTCAGCTTCACAGCACTCCAAGGCAGGGCACTTCGGTGATTGTTGAAGCCCCGCTTCCACCACGCATCACACTCGTTTCGGGACTAAAGCTCTTTTGGAAATATGGAATGGAGCATTGGATCAATGCCCGACCAGCGCGACACGCCGATTCGCATTCTTATCGTTGATGACCACCCTGTGGTAGTAGCAGGCTTGGCCAGCATGCTGGGTACCCAGCCCGGCATTGAGGTGGTGGGCTCGGCGTCGAGCGGCGAGGAGGCGCTCGAATTGCTGCGCTCCACACACGCCGACCTTGTCCTGCTCGACGTGCGCATGCCCAGCATGAGCGGCATCGATACCCTTCATGCGATGCGGAGCAACAAAATCAATACGCGTGCCATCATCCTCACCAGCTTCGAAGCAGATGAAGACATTTATCGCGCAGTCCAGGCGGGCGCACAGGGCTATCTTTTGAAAGACGCACGTCAAGCGGAGATGATCGAGGCCATACGAGCCGTGCATGGCGGCAGGAGATACTTCCCGCGCGATATCGCGGCGCGGCTAGCCGAGCGTATGACACGCACCGATCTCACCGCTCGTGAACTCGAGGTGCTGCATATGCTGGCCCGCGGGCTTACCAATAAGGAGATTGGCGGCGCCCTCGATATCAGCGGGAACACGGTGCGCAATCACGTGAACAGCATTATCGAAAAGCTGGAAGTCTCCGACCGTACCGAAGCCGCCACAACCGCCATCCTGCGCGGCATCATCGAAACGCATGGCTGAGGGCAGTGGCCGAATACCCGAAGTTGAATCTCTCAGGCAATTGGTGTTCGGCCAAGCATCAAGAGACACAACCGGATAGCCCACGCTCGGCTGTTTCAAAGGAGACCTGCGTAATAGACCATCTGGACCATGCATGGCCGTCGGTCTTCCAGTAGGATATGCGGGAGTAGGCTTGGGAGTTTTCCTTGTTGTCCTCGAACAAATTGTTGTCTACGCGTCGCCAGTTTCTCGGCCTGCTTGGTCTTGCATCGACGTTGCCAGCAAGCGAATGGTTGCTCTCTTCGGAGTCTGCGGTTTCCGCTCTTTCGCCATCTTCGCTGGTCATCAAGAACCGCTCGCCGCTTGCTGCCAGCGCGTTTTACTTTCTCCCTAAAGGCGCTATCCGTCCGGAAGGCTGGCTGAAAAACCAACTGCGCATTCAAGCCGACGGACTGAGCGGCCACCTGGATGAAACGTGGCCCGACGTCGGCGCAAACAGTGGCTGGCTCGGCGGCACGGGAGAATCGTGGGAACGCGGCCCCTACTTCCTTGACGGCCTTATCCCGCTGGCATGGCTGCTTGACGACGCAACGCTCAAGACCAAGGCACAACGTTTCGTCGATTGGACGCTGGACCATCAGGCTCCGAACGGCATGATCGGTCCCGCCTCAAATGATGACTGGTGGCCGCGCATCGTAATGCTGAAGGCGCTCACGCAGTATCAGGAGTTCACTGGTGACGATCGCGTGATTCCGGTGATGGAAAAGTATCTTCAATTCCAACTCAAGGAATTGCCGAAGCGGCCGTTGCGCGATTGGGGAAGATTCCGCTGGCAGGATGAGTTGCTGAGCCTGATCTGGCTTTACAATCGCACCGGCTCGCCTTACCTGCTCGATCTCGCGCACCTGCTGCGCACCCAGGGCCACGACTGGATGATGCAGTACGCAAATTTCCAGTACACGCAGCGCGTCACCACGGAGTTTCTGAAGCTCGACGCAGGCAATGGCCTGAAGGATCTGGCGCTCTCGACGCACGGCGTCAATAATGGGCAGGCAGTGAAGACGGGCCCCGTGTGGTCGCTGGTCTCCGCATCGCCCTCGGATCGCGCCGCTGCACTGACGATGGTTGCAAAGCTTGAGAAGTACCATGGCCTGCCCAGCGGAATGTTTTCCTGCGACGAGCACCTTGCAGGGCGAAATCCATCGCAGGGTTCTGAGCTCTGCACGGTGGTCGAATACATGTTTTCGCTGGAACATGCGCTTGCAATTACCGGCGATCCGTCCTTCGGCGACAGACTGGAACGCCTCGCGTTCAATGCGCTGCCGGGAACATTCACCGACGATATGTGGGCGCATCAATACAATCAGGAGTCGAACCAGGTGGAATGTAGTCTGCACGAAAGGCCGTGGACTACCGATGGGCCGGAATCGAATCTCTACGGTCTCGAGCCGAACTTTGGATGCTGCACGGCAAATTACCACCAGGGCTGGCCGAAATTCACGACCAGCCTTTTCATGCTTTCCGATGCGCAGGATGGACTCGTCGCAACCGCGTATGCGCCTTGCGAGGTGCACACCGTTTTGCGTGGTACTGCAGTTCGCTTGGTTGAAGAGACGGGCTATCCATTCCACGGCACGATCCGGCTCCGCGTCGATCCTGCTATGCCGTTGCGATTTCCGCTGCACCTTCGCATTCCCGCCTGGGCCGCAGGGACGCGCATCGCCGTGAACGGCCGGCCGATGCCCGCATCCCAAGCGGGCTCTTTTGCAAATATCGATCGCATCTGGCGCGGAGGTGATCAGGTCGAAATCGCGTTCCCGATGA
>JASHVE010000366.1 GCA_030039675.1 Acidobacteriaceae bacterium
GTCTGGCGGTCGTCGAGGCCGGTGATCCGGTTTTCGCCGGCTTCCAGCCGTGCCAGCATTTCGGGCAGTTTCCGGTAGGAGGCCGACCCCGAGACCAGCGACACATAAGGCGCCTTCTCGAAGATCTTCTCCCCCTCCTGCTGCGCCACGCAACCCAGTACGCCAAAGCGCTTGCCGGCCTTATGGAGAGCCTTGTAGTCGTTCAGGCGGTGAAAAACCTTCTGCTCGGCTTTGTCGCGGATGGAGCAGGTGTTGTAGAGGATCAGCCCGGCTTCTTCTTCCGACTCCACCTGACGGTAGCCCTGCTGCTGCAGCGTGCCGATTACCTTCTCGGAGTCGTGGGCGTTCATCTGGCAGCCGAAGGTCTCCAGATAAAATGTCTTCTCGGTTGCCATAGACATTCCTCAGTATAGCTCGGAGCTCATCCACGCTTAAAACATCCAGGCGCCAGTGCAGTGGGAGCGTGCGGCGCAACGCGGCGCGTAAAAGCGTCCGTTTGCGGACGCTTGCGGTGCAAAAGTGGACATTTTACGCAGCCATCGCCCGCAGCCCCTCATTGCTTTGTGGAGGTTAAACCGAATTCGAACTGGCAGCGTGCGTGCTCTCGAGATTCCAGAAACATCAAAGGGCTTCACGAAAAGAGGTGCCCGATGAGAAGCCTGCTCCACGATCTGCGGTATGCGCTCCGGCAAATGGTGAGGATGCCCGGCTTCACGTTGACCGCCGTCCTTTCGGTGGCTCTCGGCATCGGTGCCACAACAGCCGTTTTCAGCGTTGTCTATGCCATCCTGCTCGATCCCTATCCTTACGCCGCCCCTGACCGAATGGCACATCTGCGCCTGCTCACGCCCAAGGGCGAGGCGGGTTTCTGGATTTTTCTCACTCCCAGCCAGTGGCAACAGCTCAGGAAATCGCCGGTGGTCGAAGACGCGTTTCTCTCCGGTCAGACGAGCCAGACGGTGACGGGTAGCGATCTTCCGGAAGACATACAAGCCATCGCCGCAAGCTCCAATATGTTCCAATTCATGGGTGTTCCGCCAGTTCTAGGCCGCGGCCTTCAGCCCTCTGATTCGATCGACGGACAGGACCCGCAACAGGTCGCGGTGCTCGGCTACAAATTCTGGCAGCGGCATTTCAACGCAGATCCCAGCGTGGTGGGAAAAACACTTGAGCTCAACCACAAACCCTACGTCATCGTAGGCGTGGCCGCTTCGCGCTTCACCTGGAATGACGGCGACGTGTACCTCCCGCTCAAGGTTGACGGAGACCAGCTACACACTTATTTCCCCGAGATCCGTCTCAAGCCCGGCATCAGCCATGCTCAAGCCGACGCAGCGCTGCAGCCATTGATTGATCAGTTCGTCAAAGAGACACCCAAGGATTTTCCGGCGGACAGCAAGCGTCTTCATGTCGTAGGCCTTAACGAACAGTTCGTCAAAGACCTTGGTGGAACACTTTACCTGCTCTTTAGCGCGGTTGCCCTGCTGCTGCTCATCGGCTGCGGCAACGTGTCGATCCTGCTGCTGGCCCGCGCTACCGCCAGACGGCACGAGTTTGCGGTCCGCTCCGCAATTGGCGCCGGCCGCGGCCGCATCGTCCGCCAGTTGCTCACGGAATCTCTCCTACTTTCGCTCATCGGCGCCGCTCTCGGTGTTCTGATCGCCTACAAATCGCTCGCCACGATTGTTGCCAACCTGCCGGAGTACTCGTTTCCCCATGAAGCGGCGATTCAGATCAATCTGCCGGTACTGCTTTTCAGCGTTGCCCTCGCTGTCGGCACCGGATTGCTCTTCGGTCTCTGGCCGGCGTTCGAACTCGCGCGCGTCCAGGCCGCGCAGGCTCTGCAGTCCGGTACGCGCAAGGTCGCAGGTGCCGCGCGGGCACGCCGTTCGCATAGCGCGCTGATTGGCGGCCAGATTGCTCTCACGCTACTCATGCTCGCGGGCGCGGGAGCGGCGATCTCCGGTTTTCTGCATCTGCTCAACGTCCCGTTGGGTTATGACCCGCACAACGTCATGTCGGTAGGGATTCCTCTCCATGACGGAGCCTACAAGACCTGGCCGGAGCGCACCGCCTACTTTGAGCAGTTACGCACCAGGGTTGCCGAGGTTCCGGGTGTAACGATGACAGCCATTTCGGCGAACGCTACTCCGCCTTCCAACGGCTTCGATACCAGGTTCGAGATTCTGGGCAAGCCCTCGGCCCACGACCAGAGTCTGCGGCTGAATATGGTCAGCCCGGAGTATTTCCCGCTGCTGCGCATCGAGCTGGCGCAGGGCCGCATCTGGGATGCGACGGAGAACCATCGTGGAGCCCTGGTCGCAGTGATCAATCAGACGCTTGCACGCCGCTATTTTCCGGGCGGCGACGCCGTAGGCCACTCCATCCGGCTTCCCGGCCTTCCCATCCAGCCGCCGCTTATCCTGATGGCGCCGGGCGCGGACGGCTGGATACAGATTGTGGGCGTCATCGTGGACAAGCGCGACGATGGGCTGGCGTTGCCCATCCTGCCGGAGATCTTTGTCCCCGACACGTTATTTATGGGCATGGGAACGCAGATTCTGGTGCGGTCGCAGGTTCCTCCGTTAACGCTGCTCCACATGATCGGGAAGACGGTGAACTCCGTCGATCACGACCAGCAGATCGGCGGCCAGGTCCGCGATCTCGATCACTGGATCATGGAGCAGCCCGAGTGGGCGCGCGGGCATCTGATCTCGTGGCTCTTTGCGGCCTTCGCCGGCTTGGCGCTGGCCCTGGCCGCCGTCGGCTTGTACAGCGTGGTGTCCTACACCGTGGTGCAGCGCACCAACGAGTTCGGCATCCGCATAGCTCTCGGCGCGCAGCGCGGTCACGTTCTGCGCATTGTCTTTGGGGCCACGATGTTGAGCGTCGGTGGTGGAATCCTCGCCGGCGTTGCACTCACCGTTACGCTGAACAAGGTGATGGCTGGCTGGGATGCAGAGAGCTCACGCGATCCCTTGCTGCTGTTGGCCGCGGTCTGCGTTCTGTCACTGGTCGCTGGCTTTGCATGTGCCATTCCGGCGCGCAGGGCCGCTGGCGTCGATCCCATGATCGCAATCCGGTATGAGTAGCCTGGCCACGCACCGCTTCCAACTCAGCGGATACCTGCGTGCAGATAGGCGAGCAGTGCGGCCATCTGCTCATCGGTAAAGCGGCCGGCAAACGAGGGCATCATCCCGCGGCCGGAAAGCACCGTGCGCACCACGTTTGCATCGGTAGCTGGAGTCCCGCTGGGCAGCGTGGCGCCCGAAAAGACGCCATGCAGATTTGGCGGAACTTTCTTGAGCGCCAGATCGTTGAATTCGTGACAGTGGGCACAGCGCGCATCGTAAAGATGCTTCCCTTCCGCCTGCTGCGGCGTGAGCGCGGCCTTTGCATGGCAACCGCTCAAACCAATCATCATTCCGCTCAAAAGCGCTGCCCAGCTCCCCAGTCTCGATAAACGCATCATCAGCTCTCCTTGTATTGTAGGTCTTGGCAGGCGCGTTGCTCCTGAAGTCAGTATGCTGGGTGCATGCAACTTCCATCGCTCGACCAGATTCGCGCCGCACAGACCTTCATCTACCGGTTCATGCCCCCAACCCCGCAGTACACGTGGCCGCTTATGAATGCGCGGCTCGGATGTGAAGCGTGGATCAAGCATGAGAATCACACGCCTGTGGGCGCATTTAAGGTGCGTGGTGCGCTGCTCTATCTGCACGCGCTCCAGCAGCAGTCGCCGGATCTCGAGGGCGTAGTTGCCGCAACACGGGGTAATCACGGCCAAGGCGTGGGCATGGCCGCGCGGCTTTTCGGGTTGAAAGCGATCATTGTGGTGCCGCGCGGCAACAGCGTTGAGAAAAACCGTGCCATGGCGGCGCAGGGAGTGGAACTGGTCGAGCACGGAGCGGACTTTCAGGCCTCACTGGAGTTTGCCCGCAGTCTGGCCAAAGAGCGAGGCCTTGCCTTCGTTGAATCGTTTCACGAAAAACTGGTTCTAGGCACGGCCACCTACGCACAGGAGTTTTTCGAGGGCGCGCCGAAGCTCGACAGGGTTTACGTGCCGATCGGGATGGGATCTTCGATCTGCGGCGTGGCCGCTGCGCGCAATGCGCTTAGCCTCGCCACAGAGATAGTGGGTGTCGCGGCCGCACAGGCTCCCGCAAGTGCGCGCAGCTTTGCGCAGCGCAAGGTGGTGGAAGCGCCCGCTGAGACCGTGATTGCCGATGGCCTCGCCTGCCGCCGGCCCGACGAGCAGGCGCTCGCGATCATTCTCGACAACGCTACACGGGTCGTCGAGGTTTCCGAAATGGAGATTATAGGTGCGATGCGCGCGCTCTACGAGGACACACACAATCTCGCCGAGGGCGCGGGTGCAGCGGCGCTGGCCGCCGCAATGCAGGAGCAAGACTCCGCACGCGGCAGGCGCATCGGGATCGTGTTCACCGGCGGCAACGTGGACCGGGCAACTTATGCGGCGATCCTGAATGGCGCGGCAATCCACCAGGAGGCACATTGACAACATCTCAGGAGAATCTGCGGCCGATGGCGCACTCGGCATCGAACCGCTGTTTCGGCTGCGGGCCGGCGAATGCAGCCGGCCTTCACCTCGAGTTTCTGCTTGCCGGCGACGGCTCGGTGGTCTCGCTGCCCACGGTTCCGAACACCTTTGAAGGCCATCCCGGCTATCTGCACGGCGGGGTCATCGCCACGCTGCTCGACGAAGCAATGAGCAAGGCGACCCGCGCCCGCGGCCTCACCACCATGACGCGCCACCTCGAAGTCGAGTACCTGCGCCCCGTTCCCTCGGGCGCGCCGCTGCGCGTAGAGGGCTGCGTGGCGCGCAGCGAAGGACGTAAGCACTGGGTCGAGTCCAGAATTCTCGATGCCGCGGGCAAGCTGCTGGCCGAGGCAAAGGGCCTCTTTCTCGGGGTTCGCTAGTGGACCATATTGATCGTGTCCTGTGTGACGGTGTCGAAGGTGGTCACCGATTTTGCATTGGCCTCGAAGGCGCGCTGCGCGATAATCAGGTTCGAAAACTCTGAGGAGATGTTCACATTCGACGCTTCGAGCGCGCCATCCTGCAGCGTCGCCAGTCCCGCTGCGCCGGAGGTGCCGATGGACGCCGTTCCACTGGCAAGCGTGGTCGCGTAGTTGCCATCGCCCAGCAATTGGAGCCCTTGCAGATTCGTCACGTTGGCCAGCGCCACCTGCCCCACATTTTCCAGTTGGCCGTTCGAGTAGGTTACAGTGACCGTCCCATCCGAGCCGATGGTAAAGCTCTGGTACTGGCCGCTGGGGTAGCCGTTTTGCGTTGTCGAAGAAACTGCGGAGGCCGTGTCGACCTGGCTGATGGTTGGCGTGCCGCCCGGTCCGAGCAGGTTCCACTGAATGCTCAGGTTTGAAGCCGCGTCGGTCAGGCCATTGAACGCGAGAGCAACGGAGGAAACGTCGCCGGCCGCCGTGCCTACCGTCTCCGCGGCGCCACCCGTGGGAGTCACAGTCGTAAGATTGCCATTCGCGTTGAAGCCGAGTGTGCCGGTAATCGGTGTGGACACGCCGCTGGCGAAGTCGCCTGCCGGCAGTGCGACCGAGTAGCTCCACGTGTTCGGCGCAGTCTGCGTATAGGTCACTGTGGCCACATGCGGCTCGCCCAGCGAGTCGTAGACCGTAACCTGCGCCGGGAACTGCGTTCCGGTAGCCGATGCCGCGTCGAGGTTCGCCGTCATGCTGAGAGTGCTGGTCGCCAGCGGCTCCTGCACTTTGCCCACAGGGATGTTGATCGGGACCAGGGGCGCGTTGGTGTTCACCACCCCATTCACCGCCGGATAACCCATCACATTCAGGCCGGCAGCGGTCACGATGTTTCCATTGGCATCCTGCGTAAAGTTGCCGTCGCGGGTCAGCTCATAGGCTCCGCCACCGTTGCTCACCACGAAAAACCCATTGCCGTCCAGCGCCACGTCGGTGGCGTTGCCCGTCGAGTTGATGGAGCCCTGCGTAAATGCCGTCTCATTCGAAGCCACCTTCACACCCGCGCCCACCTGGATCGGATCGCCTGCGCCGGTCGAGCCGATCTGCTGATAGAACAGATCTGAAAAACTGGTGGTCTGCGCCTTGAAGGCCGTGGTGTTCATGTTCGCGAGATCGTTCGCGACCGTGTTGAGTGCCGTGGAGTCGGCCTCGAGACCGGTGAGCGGAATGGAAAAGCTTGCCATGGTGTGTCTCCTCATTGAGTAAGGCCGCCTGTTCAGGGCCGGTTGTTGAGTGAAGTGGCTTCGAATGCCGAGAGCCGGCCGGCGATCGGCTTGGCGTGGGAGGGCTGCTCGAGTGCGTGCGCCACCTGCTGCGATGCCGCGCTGGCGCTGGGAATGCTGAGATTGCCGGGTGTGGCGCGTGCTGGCGATGAGCCGGGTTTGCCCGCGAGATGCGTAACCCTCAACGCACTGGATTCGTCGCCCGCTGCGCCCGTGCCGTTCAGACTCGGCGCGGCTGGCGCCGCCGTGCTGGACGCTGCGTTGCCGCCCGTACTGGTGGACGGAGCACCGAGATCGGTTGTCAACGTCTGGTTGATATTGATGAGCTGCTCAAGGCTGTTCACCTGCACGAGCTGGTCGATGTACTCGTCCGGATCGGTATCCGCGGTCGGGTCCTGGTTCTGCATCTCGGTCACCAGCAGCGTGAGAAAGTCGTTGGCTGTGATGGTCACCGAGTCGCTGTTCGCGTCATTCGTGCTGTTCCCCCCGCTCGAAGAACTGTCCATCGGAGTGACTGTTCTTCCGGTAAGCGCCGTTCCGGCCATCATCGGATGCGTGAAGATTCCTGCTGCCATCGTTCCCCCTGCGTTGCGGCCTACCCACTGTCTGTGAAGCTTGGTTGATCCTTCCTCGTCCAATTCATTCCCTACCGCTGGGTGCTGCTTCAAGCGACCACAGAGATGTAAGTTCCCGCGCTTCGCCCAAGCGAGGCCATCGGAAGCGCGCCATCGGCGGCGACCGAATTCAACCCGGCCACTGAACCGCGTTGCCAGTTCGAGTGCGACCCGGAAGAACCGCCTCGCCCAGCACTCTGATCACCCCCCTGCTGCATGCTCTGCGGCAGGCTTGCGTCGCCGCCCCGGCTCCCCGGCGCAGCGAGCGTGAGTGTCTCGACGGGCGTGCGCTGCTCGTTCAGATAGGTGTGCAATCCCGCCATGTGGCTGCCCAAGGACTGCGCAGCCTCGGCCGATCCCGGCACAACAGCCGCCTGCACGCCGCCAGGAGTCAGATCCGCGCGTACGCCCACCCACCCGAGTGCAGGATCGTCGAAGCCCGCCTCGGCGCTGTGTGCTCCCGCGTGAATCCAACCGCTGGTTCCCTGCCCCGGCCCGGCGTCGAGCGCCGCAAACGGCTCGCGTGCAGACGATCCCGTTTCCAATCCGCCGGCGGACTCGGAAGAGTTGCCGGAGGAATTGACCGGGACGACGTTGAAAGGCGCGTGCCCCGTCGAAAAAAACCTAGCCGCGCCGGAGACATCGGCGCCCGCCGCCATGGACTGAGCTGCCGGCACTGAAGCTTCCATCTTCTCAGCGCGTACCGCACGGTCAGCCCGCCGTTCGCCCGACGCGCTCGACTTCGCGGTATTCACGAGATCGGCCGCAGAAATCGATGCAGCCGCTACATCCGCTTTCCCACTAGCTTCATCGCGGACAATGCCGGTCGTAGCCTCTGTCCCCGATGCCGGCTGCCACGGGCCTAGCTCTCCGCCCGGCGCGGCCGCTTCGCTTTGCGCATGGAGTGCATCCGCTGCGAAACCCGACAGGTGCATGGCAGGCCCGATGTGGTCTCTGGCCATTGTGCCGCTTCCATCGCCGCTCGCCTCCGGCACCGCCGGCGCTGTCTCCTTCCCGGCTCCGTTTGTCTCGTTGACACTCGGCGCGGCCGCGAGACCGGGTTGGCCCGTAAGAGTTGCCTCTATCTGTGAGCTCGGGAGAGGGCCGGCGGGCGTCGGACGCATCGGCTTTGCCGTCTGCTCGAGTTGCGGCGGGACGACGCTCCCGGCGGGCGCCATAATTTGCGGGCTAACGATCATCTGCAAAGGCTGGGCTGCAACGACGTTTTTTGCACCCGGCATTTTGTTGCGGGAACCTGGATCTGGTTTGGAGCTCTTCATCGTGCCCCAGGCGTGGGCGCCGCCGGTCTCAGGGAGCGATGAAGAACTGGATGTGCAGCCGGTTGGCGTTAGAGACTTTGCGAAGCGCGGCGCACAATGATCGCCTGCGCCAACTGCTTGTTGCGATGTTGCCTCCGACTCGAATTCCTTAGGCAGCGCAAGAGACGGAGCTGCGCTGGTCTGTGCGTCGCCCAGGCTCTCCTGCGCAACTGCCGGGGCGACCGTCGCGCGGTCCTCGCTAGAATCTGCTTCGTATCCAACCAGCGCATCGCTCCCCGCGCTCAGCGATGCAAGCATGGCCTGCCAGCTGGCCCGAAGGCTCGCCGCATTCAGCGCAGAAGACCCGAGTCGGCTCGCAGCCGCCGGCACTGGGACAGACTGACCTGCCGCGGTTCCGGCTCCGGGCGAGATCGCGAGAGGTGCGGCGGTCGGCATGTCCGAAAACGGTGCAGAAGATGTGCCATAGATCAGGAAAGCGGATTAGAAGGCTGTCAGAATCGGGAAGTCGAATCCGATTCGAGACCGGCTGTCGATTCGAGCGATGCCCGGCTCAACGTTTTACTCGCAACGCTGAGTTCGCGGGCGGCGTTTCCGCGGAGTCTGCGCACTCTGCCGGCCCCTGCGTCGCAGCCCTTCGTTGCCGCCGGTTCAGATACCAGTCGTCGAGTGCCCGCTGCCCGCGCCGCGCTGCTTCCTGCCTGCGCGCGGCTTCCGCTGCCTCGAGCAGCGTCTCGGCCTGGCGGCGCTCGATCCGTTTGGCAAGATAGGCCGCGCGCAACTCAGCGAGCTCCTCCTCGACTTCCTGAATCCACGGCTGCAGAGCAGCTGTGCGCCGCTTCGCCGCACGCATCTCTTCGAGGCCGGCCAAGCGGTCCGTCAATTCTCCACTCGTCGCGCTTGAGGCGAGCAGCAGTCGCCCGTTGCGCTCGCGTTCGGCCGCGGAATCCAGCGCCCGCTCCAGCCGCCGCAGCTCGCCCAGAGCGGACTCGAGCGCGATCTGCAGCTCTTCTTCTTCGAGCATAAGAACGCCAAGCAGGCGGCGCAGAGCAGGGGAAACCGCCATCGCTTACACCTCGCCGGCAAGTGCGGCCAGCCGCTTGAGGCAGTCAGCAAAACCGACGCGCTCATCCGTCTGCTGCGTCATGAACGCGCGCAGGGCCTCGCGCGCGCGCAGGGCGCGGTCGAGATCGGGGTCGGCGCCGGGTTTGTAGGCCCCGATGCGCACCAGATCCTCGGAGCGCGCATAAGCAGCGAGCAGCTTGCGGATCAGCGCCGCCTGCTCGCGGTGCGCGGGTGATGCCACCACCGGCATCAGCCGGCTGATCGAGTCCAGCACCTGAATTGGCGGATACCACCCCTCAGCGGCAAGCGCGCGCGAAAGCACAACGTGGCCGTCGAGCAGCGAGCGCACCGCATCCACCAGCGGATCCTGCTGGTCGTCGCCCTCCATCAGCACCGCGTAGAAGGCGGTGATCGAGCCGGTGCGGAATTCCCCTGCGCGCTCCACCAGTTTTGCCAGCTTGTTGAAGACCGAGGGAGTATAGCCTTTCGCCGTCGGCGGCTCGCCGGCGGCAAGACCAATCTCTCGCGCGGCCATGGCGAAGCGTGTGAGCGAGTCGAGCACCAGCAGCACATGCTTTCCCTGCGCGGCGAAGAACTCGGCTACCGAGGTCGCAGCCAGTGCCGCACGCACGCGCTTCAGCGGCGACTCATCCGAAGTTGAGACCACGACGACTGAGCGCGTACGTCCCTCTCTGCCGAGCGAATCTTCGAGAAATTCGCTGACCTCCCGGCCGCGCTCGCCCACCAGACCAACAATGGTGACGTCAGCCGCGGTGTTGCGGGTCATCATGCCGATCAACGTGCTCTTGCCTACACCGGAGCCGCCGAAGATGCCCACCCGCTGTCCGCGTCCTACGGTCAGCAACGCATCGATCACGCGGATGCCGGTACCCAGCGGCGCCCGGATCGGCACACGGTCCAGCGGAGAGCGCACGCCGCCATCGAGCGGCAGAGGTAGGCCGCTTGCCAGGGCGCGGTCGCCGCCCGTTTCGTTATCGATGGGCTCGCCCAGCGCGTTCAGCACACGACCCATCAGTGCCGGGCTTACCTCGATCGCCGGGCCCACGCCCAGAGCGGAGACCGTATCGCCAAAGCGAATGCCGTCCGCGCTCTCGAGCGGCATCGACAATACGTTGGAGCCGCGAAATCCGATCACTTCGGCCAGATGCAGGCACCCGGCCTGGTCGACGATCTCGCAGCATTCGCTCACCGTCGCCAGCGGCCCGGCGGATTCGATGGTCTGGCCCACCGACTCGACCACCCGTCCCCGCCAGCGCCAGGGCCGTCCGCGCTCCAGGCGCGCGAAATAATGGCCCAAAAGCCCGGTCACGTGCGCCCCTCGCCAATCACTGGGCAAGACTGGTTCGCCCGATCGAAGAAACCCCGCTCGATCTCGCTCAGCTGTGCGCGGATGCCCAGGTCCACCGTGCCCACGTTCGTGTCGATCAGGCAATCGCCGAGACGCAGCCCCTCGCCCGCAACCACCTCGGGCTTTATAGGCAGGTTCGGCAAAAGCGCCATCGCCTCGGTCCACAGGCCCAGTTCGGCGCCCGGCACCCGCAACTTCACTTCTGTGGAAGTGGCAAGCTGCCCCAGCGCGACGCGCACCGCGCCGGTTAAAAGCAGAGGGTCCATCTGCGCCTCGCGGCGCAGAATACGGGCTGCGATCGCCAAAGCCAGTTTGACCACCTCGGGCTCGACGGCCTGCAGGTAGCCGTCGCGTGCCTTGGCGAAACTCGCAGCCAGCGCCGCCATCTGTCGCTTCTGCTGTTCCAGCGCCCCGGCCAGCACCGCGGTTTGCGCTTTGCGCTCTTCCTCGCGGCCCTGCTCTCTTCCGGCTTCGAGTGCGCGGCGTGCCTCTTCCTGCAGCCGCCGCTCCCAGTCGGTCGAGGAATCCCTCACTGTTTCTTCGGCGCTGCCGCCCCCGTCTGTCTCTGTCCATCCGCTCCAGGACGGAGCATTTGGGTCGGCCGGGTACTCGAAGAACTCGATTCGCTCCGCCGCGGGCGACGTGCGTAACGCATCATTCCGCTCTGTCGGTCTCGCCCGCATCTGTCCTCGCTCCCTTTAAGCCAGCATCTCGTCGCCGGCCTCCAGCTTGAGAACGACCTTGCCCTCGACCTCCAGCTGCCGTGCCAGGTTCAAGATCTCCTGCTGCGCCTGGGCGACCTCGCGCGAGCGCACGGGGCCGAGCACTTCCATGTCTTCCTTGAGCATTTCGACGGCGCGCGAGCTCATTGCTTTGAAGATCTGCGCGCGCAGATCTTCGTTGGCGCCGCGCAGCGCCAGTGCCAGCTGCCGCTTGTCCACGCCGGAGACAATCTCGCGAATCGTGGCCGGAGGCACTGTAACCAGATCTTCGAACGTGAACATCAGGTTGCGAACGTTTAGAGCCAACTCCGGCTGGCTCGCCTCAATGGATTCGAGAATTTTCTTCGACTGCTCGGCGTTGAGCCGGTTCAACAAATCGGCCACCGCCTTGAAGCCCGAGTAGCTCTTGCGCTGCGTATCGCCCACGTTTTCGAGGCGCCGGTGCAAAATGAAAGCCACTTTCTGCGCCATCTCCGGCGAAAACTGGCGCATCTCGGCCAGCCGCTGGATGGAGACCACCTTGTGCTCCTCGCTCAGATTGTCGAGAACCATCGAGGCCCGTTTGGGATCGAGATGCGCCAGTACCAGCGCGATCGTCTGCGGATGCTCGGCGTCGAGCAGCTTGCCCAGCTGCTGCGGATCGGTGCGCTGTAGTTGAGCCAGGTTCCCCTGCGCCGCTTCCTGCGAGCGCCGTACCAGCAACAGCAGGTCTTCGGCGCGCTCCGGGCCGAAGGTCTCCACCAAAAGCCGCCGGGCATAGTCCAGGCCGCCGTGGATCATGAAGTTCTGCGTTTCGAGGAGTTCCCAGAACTCTTCCAGGATTTCAAGAGAGAGCTCGGGCGTAACGCCGCGCAGATCCGCCAGTTCCTCGGTGAGCCGCTGCACATCGGTCTCGGGCAGCGCGCGCAGCACCTCTTTGGCGAGGTCTTCGCCCACGGCTACCAGCAAAACGGCCGCCTTGCGCAAACCGGACAAGGTGGCCGACTGACGCTGCCGAGTTACTCCGCTCGCGTTTCCCGGCTCGGCCACAGCGAACTCCTCTTTCGCATCCGTTATTCGGAGTGAATCCAGCTTTGCAGCAGGCGTGAGGTCTGGGTCGGCTCGCGCCTTAGTTGCGACGTTACCTGCTCGAAGATCGCTTGCGTGCGCAACCGGTCTGCATCGGCCGGAACCGGTGCCGGAGCAGGCAGCGTACCCGCGGGACCGGTGCCGGGCAACTCTCGCACCTGCTCACGCGCCGGCGGAAGCGCAGCGCTGGCGTGACGCAGCGCGGGGCGTACGCCCAGAAGCAGGACCACGGCCAGGCCCAGCAGCAGCGCCCCGTACTTGAGAAGCTGCGGCGAGGTCTCTGCCGCCGCAAGCACCTGCTGCGGCAGCGGCGTGGTCTGTTGCACATGATTGAGATCAAAGGCCAGGTCCTCGACCGTAAGTGCATCGCCGCGCGTGGCATCAAAGCCCACAGCCGTCTGCGCCAGGGCCGTCAAGTGGCGCAGTTCGTCGGCCGAGCGCGGCTGCCACACCGCGGGCTTGCCGCGGGCTGCAGGCTGCAGCAGCCGGTCGTTTACGACGATCGCCGCCGTCAGTCGCCGAAGGCGGCCGGGGCTCTCTACCACATGCTTCACCGTCTTTGAGGCCGCGTAAGTGCCGGACTCAGTTTTGGCAGTCTGCGGCGGCGAGGTCGGCTGCGGATAGACGGGGAGGGCCTGCGCATTGGGCGCGTTCGACGCGGTTCCCGGAACCCCTGCGGGCACCGGCTGCGGTCCGCTGCTCTGCTCGGTGCGCTGCATCGAGAGCGTCACCGTCTGCGTCGGATCGTAGGTCTCCTGGGTCACGTCTGTCGCTGCACGGTCGTAGTCCAGCGTCACTGAGGCGCGCACGTTGCCCGCGCCGGTCACCGGCTCGAGCGTGGCAATGAGCTTTTCTTCGAGATCCTGCTCGGCAGCAAGTTGGAGCGCCTCGGTTGTCTTCGGGCCCAGCGGTAGATGGCCGGCTGCATCCACCAGCACCACGTGGTCGGGCGTCAGGCCGTCGACGGCTGAAGCCACCAGGTTGCGGATCGCGTCGGCCTCTCCTTCCGCCAGCGAAGCGCGGCGCAACTTCAGGACCACAGAGGCCTTGGCTGGGCGCTCCTCTTCGCGAAACAGCGAGTCGTGAGGCAACACGAGATGCACGCGCGCCGATTCGACATCGGCCAGCGTGCTCACCGTGTGCTCAAGCTCGCCCTCGAGCGCGCGCTGGTAGTTCACCTGCTCGTCGAACTCCGAGCCCACCCAGTTTGGCTTATCGAAGATCTCAAACCCCAGTCGTCCGCTCCTCGCGCCACCCTTCGCCGCAGTTGCCAGCCGCGCTTTGTCAAGCTGCGTGGCCGGAACACGGATCGTAGTTCCATCCACGGCCACATCAAAGGGGATCTGCGACTGCGTAAGGATCTGCCCGATCTGCCGCGCGTCGTCGGGCTCCATTCCGGCGTAAAGTGTGCGCCAGTCCGTACGCAACCCAAACCAGAGCAATCCGCCGGTGAGTGTGGCCAGCAGCAGCACCGCCACTGCAAGTCCACTGCGCTGCGGGGGCGCAAGCTGTGCCCAGCCCACACGGGCGCGGCCCCACAGTCCGGCCAGCCGGTCGATTGTCCGATCACGGAGCTGCGGCTGGCCGGGCGCGGCCTGCGGAGTTTTGGTCAATTGAGTTGCGGTTGCCATCGTTTTTATGTCTTAAAATTGCATGCTCATCACCGACTGGTAGGCCTGTACGGCCTTATTCCGTACCGCCAGCGCCAGTTCGAAGGCCATGCTGGCCTTCTCGGTGGCAATCATCGCTTGGTGCACGTCCACACCGTTGCCCGTCATCAATCCGGCCACGGCTGCATGGGCCTGCTGTTCGAGATCGCTGACCTGGCCTGCGGCGTCGGTCAACAGATCCGAAAATGGAGCCGTTGGCGCCCCTGCGGCTTGCGGCGTGGATTGCGCGACCACGCTCGACAACTGCGCCGGTACGCTTGCGATGGATGCGATCGCGGATGACATCATTCCTCCCGGTTGGCCCTACGACTTGGCGATATCCAATGCCGAGCTGATCATGCTCTTTTCCGCCTGCACCGCGGAGCCATTCAACCCGTAGGCACGCGTCGCGCCCATCAGGTCCACCATCTCTGTAAGCGGATTAATGTCCGGATACGCAACATAGCCATCCGGCCCCGCGTCCGGATGGCCGGGGTCGTAACGCTTCAGCGGCGGCGCGGGATCCTGGACCACCTGCACGATGTGCACACCCGGTGTCACCGACGCAGTTCCCGGAAGCGATAACGGATTGGAAGGCAGAGCCGCCGCAGAGAGCGCGGCGAAGGCCGGATTGCCCGAAGCTGTCGAGAGCGAATCAAGAAATCCCGGGTCGCCGCGATCGGCGGCAAAGACAACATGCTGCCGGTGATAAGGGCCGCCTGTCGCGGTGCGCGTGGTTTCGGCATTGGCCATATTGGCCGCGACCACTTCGGCCCGCATCCGTTCGGCCTCCATGGCCTCACCGGAAGCGTCCATCATGCCAAACAGATTCATTGCCTCAATGCTCCTGGAGACAGCTGTCAGCCGTCAGCTATCAGCTGTCAGACTCGTCCTGCTCCTACTCGCCGCGTCTCTCATGGCCAGTGATGACGTCGCCCAGAACGCTTCTGCGCCACTTCTCAAGCTGACTGCTGATAACTGACAGCTATTTCTCTTACTTGTCTGCATGGATCGCGTCCATGATCTCCTGATACTCGCTGCGCAGCAGCGCCACGCCGGTCTTGAACTTCAGTTGTGCCTCGGCCAGATGCAGGCTCTCGCGATCCATCGAAACGTTGTTGCCATCGGGACGCGCGATCAGCCCATCGACAGCCTTCACGCGCACCGGCCGCGCCGGCTCGCCGGTGTCAATTGATTCCAGCGCCTCCCGCATCTCGGCCTCGAAGTCCATGCCCACGCTACGGTAGCCGGGTGTATCGAGATTGGCCATGTTGGCCGCAGTCAGTTTGGCCTCGCTCGCGGCCAGATCCAGATACCGCGCGATCTCCTCGCTCATGCGGGTTGCAATCTCCATGGCGGCCTCCGTTCTCTTCGAGTAAGCTCTTTGCGGTTCTGAATGCATCCATTGTTTGCCGGCATCTCTTCCCGACAGGCTCAGATCAGTTCACGATGCGGCCGAAATCGATCTCCGCCGCGGTCAGCACCGGCTCCTCGCCGGCGAGAATCACCGCGCGTTCCAGGACGTGTTCGAGTTCGCGCACGTTGCCCGGCCAGTCGTGCGCAGCCAGCTTGGCCATGGCCGGCTCATCGATGCGCTTGACAGGCATATCGCGGCCAAGCTGGCCCAGAAAGTGCTCGACCAGCGGCGGCAAGTCGTCGGCGTGTTCGGCCAGCGAAGGCGTGCGGATGAGAAAGACCGCCAGCCGGTAGTAAAGGTCGGAGCGGAAGCTGCCCGCTTGGGCATGCTCGGCCAGCGGCCGGTGCGTAGCGGCGATAATCCGTACGTCCACCTTCACGGTCTCGTTGTCGCCGACGCGCTGCAGCTCACCGCATTCCACAAAACGCAGCAGCTTCGATTGCAGAGCCAGCGGCATCTCACCGATCTCGTCCAGAAACAATGTGCCGCCATCGGCCGATTCGATGCGACCCGTGCGCCCCTGCACCGCGCCGGTGAAGGCGCCGCGCGTATGCCCGAAGAGCTCAGCCTCGAGCAACGCCTCGGGGATCGCCGCGCAGTTGATGGTGACGAAAGGCTTGCGGCTGCGCGCCGAAAGCCGGTGCACGGCCTCGGCTACCAGCTCCTTGCCTGAGCCGGTCGGGCCTTCGATGAGCACCGGCGTCATCCGCGGCGCCACCAGCCGGATGCGCCGGCTCACCTCGATCATGCAACGGGCGTTGCCGATAAGCTCCGGCAACCGCTCAGCCGATGCAGGCTCGGTACGGGCTGTGGCCTCGGTTCGCGGCGGCGCATGCGGGGAGGGCTGCGACTCCTTGAAGAGCGGGATTGCAGTCTCTATCGGTACAGCCATCGAAGCGGTTTCACGCACCAGCAACGCGGCCCGGTCTGTCTTCAGCGCAGGCGCCGCATTCCATCCTGCCGTATCCGTATCCTGGCTGCGGCGCATGGCGTAGAGCAGCTCCTGGCGGTAAGGGCCGCGCGGGCCCTCCTCCGGCGATGTTCCGCTGGCGGTCACCAGATCGACATGCGGAAAGCTGCCGCGAAAGTCTTTGAGAAACTCGGCAACGTCAAGGTCCGGCAGCCAGGAGTCGACAATCACCGCTTCGACAGGTGAGCTCTCGGCCTCTGCCCAGGCTTCGGCGCCGCCTTCGGCCTCGCGCACCTGCCAGCGCAGGCCGGTGAGAATCTGCGTGAGCCGCTGACGAAAGCTGCGGTCGGCGCTGGCCACCAGGGCTGTGCGCGGCCGGATGCGGGTGGGAGTGGGAAGCACGGTGACAGAAGCAGGTTGCATCAAAATGTCTCCTCTAATTCGGGCCCATCGGCGCCACGGCATCGCCGGTACGGCGAGGCCCGCGATGATTTGCAGCAAGCGGCACGGCCGCGTGCAGAATCAGCTCCGTCTCAGACGGCACCATGTAGCCGCTGCCCCGCACGGTGCAGATCAGGCGGCCCGGCGGCGGATCTTTCAACTTGCGCCGCAGGTAGTTCACATACACGTCGACGATGTTGGTGGTTTGGGCCGGCTCCAGGTTCCAGACCGAGTCGAGCAGCTCGACCCGCGAAACGCACTGGCCGCGGTTGAGCAACAGGTGTTCGAGCAGCGCAAACTCCTTGTTGGTAAGCACAATCGGCTCGCCGGCGCGGCGTGCGGAGTGGTCCAGCCGGTCCAGTTCGAGATCGCCCGCCTTGAGCTGCAGACGCGTCTCGCGTTTGCGCCGCAGTAGTGCCCGGCAGCGGGCGCGCAGTTCGTGCAGGCTGAATGGCTTGGTCATCAGGTCGTCCGCCCCCAGGTCGAGACAGCGGACCCGCGTCTCCACCTCCTGCCGTCCGGTCAGCACCAGCACCGGCAGATCGGCATCGAGGGCGCGCACTTCCACGAGCACCTGCTCGCCGTCTTTGACCGGCATGTTGAGGTCGAGGATGGTCAAATCAGGGCGGTCCTCGCGAAAAGCGTCGACGGCTGCGCCGCCGTCGTACGCCAGCCGAATGCGGTGTCCGTCAGCCTCCAGGCCGCGGCTGAGAAACAAGCTCAGCGCCTTATCATCTTCGGCGATCAGCAGCCTCATCGAGTGCCTTTCGTGCCCGCAGCCTGTCACTCTTCTTCAGCGTGGCCGCGGTTCTTAAAGCGTGCTAAAGCCTGTGATTCACTTTCGGGCGCAGCGTCCTTGCGCGAAGCCACAAAACAGGCTGTGAAGATAAGCACGCCTCAACCTTCCCGCGAAATGAAAAAGGACTCAAGCCGGGAGGGAAAAAGATATGGAGAGGATTTCCTGGATCGAAACAGAAAAGGAGGGCTTCCCAAAAAGGAACTGCAACAGCGCCCTGGCCGCTGCAAAGCCGCGGTTAGCGCCTGGCGAGGATGCCGGAGTTCCGCGGAATGCCTTTGTGCTCGTACATCGCGTCATCGGCGCGCGCGAGCAGTTCCTTGATCAGTTCGCCGGGTTTGTATTCGGCCAAACCAATCGAAATATTCAAGCTCAACTTGGTCACACCGGTGCT
>JASHVE010000367.1 GCA_030039675.1 Acidobacteriaceae bacterium
CAGAGTACGACAAGGCCGAGGCCGACTTCAAAGTGGCCGAGCAGCTCGACGCCACGCAGAGTCTGGGCGCTTACGCGGGCGACCTGACCATCCTTCAAAGGAACGATCCGGACAGCGCTCTCGCACAGGTTCGCGTACAGTTGAAAGCTCACCCGGAGAGCCCGCTCCTGCGTCTTCTGCTGGCACAACTGCTGATGAACCGGGTGCCTGCCCCGCAGAGCCCGGCATTCAAAGAAGCGATGCAGGCTGCTCTAGCTGCGGAGAAGAGCAAACCAGACCTTGTTGAAGCTCACAATTTGCTGGCCACCATGTATATGACCCTCAATCAGTACGACAAGGCCGTCAAAGAGTGCGAGACGGCTCTGCAGTACGATGCCTCCAATGAAGCCGCAATGTATCACCTCATTCTTTCTCTCCGCCACAGTGGGCACAGCGATGAATTGCAGCCCCTGGTCAGGCGTCTCTCTGAGATGCACCAGGAAGCCATGCAACACGAGACCGAAAACAAACGGTACCGGCTTGTGGAGCAGGAATCGCCAGCAGCACCGCCCGATGGCGTGCACTGACGTCTGCTTTCAGACAGAAGAGATCCGGGGTTCGAGTCCCCGACTGCCCAGCAAACTCTTCTCAAAGACTCCGCATTTCGACTCGCACAGGGCGATGCAGGCGCCGCATGGCCGTGATCGGTACAGAAGTAACGGTGGCGGGGCAGCAGAGGTTTTTCCTGCGGCTCGGCTTTTGCGCGATAGTACCGCACGCGAATGTAATGCCGCTTAAGTGTTATTGAGCTAACGAGAGTTGTAGGGTCCAATGACCCGTAGGGGGTGGTTCAAGCCAGTTCGGAGAGCTTGAGCCGCATACATAGAACCGACCCGGCTGGAATTAAAACTTTAAAGAAATTGGAGAGACCCCGATGAATCATCTGTTTCTGAAGATGTATGCGAAGGCTTACGACTTTGTCTATGGCGAACAGGGCCAGGACCTGGTGGAATACGCACTGCTCATTACCCTGGTGGCGCTGGCTTCAATCACTGGAGTGAACAGCGTGGCCTCAGCGATCAACACCGTTTTCACGAACATCAGCAACACGCTTTCGTAGTCACTGGAGCAATTCCACGGGGAAAACCACGGAGCCAGACAATCTGCGGATACCGTCTTACGCCGTAGCGGGAGCTTGCGGCCCGGGGCAAATGGCAGGGCAATGTGCTTCGGCGCATTGCTGCTGCCCAACGCAAGAGACATTCCTTCCTGGGCATTTCCGGCGCTCTTGATCGTGCTCGCCTAATCAAAATCAACTCATACGGTCAGCCATTCCAAAGGCCTGACAGGCAAGCCTCTACACTCACATCCGAATGGTTCTTCGAGAACAGCGAGGAGGCGATGCATCGCCAACGCTTTTCACTGCGAGATTCGTATTCTGGTAGGCTCGTGCAGAGGTGAAAAATGCGCTTACTCAAATCGTTTAGCTGGCTCGGCTTGACCTGTCTCCTGTGCAGCAGCAGCCCACGCGTTCCGGCGCAGATCTCCGTGACGATTGGAGCGCCGCCGGTGTGCCCTTACGGTTACTTCGATTATGCGCCGTATAGCTGCGCTCCCTATGGCTATTACGGGCCGGACTGGTTCGTGGGCGGCGTGTTTATCGGCGCGGGTCCCTGGTACCATGGGCCGGCTCACTTCTTCGGACACGTGGATAACCGCTGGGATCCGCATCACGGCTACGTCGGCCCGCTGCCTGAGCGCGGAGAACATCCATTCTATGGCTTTCACGCGAATGAGGCACGGGATGGACGAGGTCACATGGGGGACGCCGGTCACGATGGAGGACGCGAGCATAGCCCCGGATTTGCGGGACACGGCCGGCGGTAGGGGCGAATTCGGATCAGTGCAGAAAGGCCCGCTGCGATTGCGCAGCCGGCCTTCTTGCGCAGGCAACTGGAGCAGTTCCCGAATTAATGTCGACTTTTTGAGAGCAGTGAAAGGTGGCTTTTTCTTGATGAAAAAGCTGCTTGAGTTCATGCTTTCGGTCTACAGTAATTCCGAAAATGCTATGGACATCTTCCTTCGGTATACACAAATTCGGGAACTGCTATCGCAGAGCCGGAGCCGCGCTTCGTCCGTTTACGCGGATGTTCGCGCGAGGGGTGTTGGAGACCCTGCGCTGATGAAGTATAGTCAAGCGTCCGCCAGCTTCTGGTTGCGGCCTGCACTGGTCTGGCGTTCGAGCTTGGCGGCGTGGGTTCTGAGCTGCAATTCGAGAGAAACCGTGCTCACCTTGGCGCCGTCAATCTCGACCTCAGTCAGATCGTGGTCGTAGACGATGGCGGCGAAATCGGATGCCTTTTTGAGCAGGGCGATGGTCTTTTCCGTCAGGTCCTTCATCGCATTGATCCCCACGGCTAAGCAGCGTATCTGGAGGAAGGAAAGGGTTCGAATGCGGCCCGCCGCGGCTCTTTGCGAAGCTTTTCCACGATCTCCTTCTGGATGCCAAGGAGATAGTCCTGCGCGTCGAGCACCTGGTTGCGAAGCGTGGTGTCGGTTTCTACGCCAATCGATCGTTCAATGTCAATCAATTTACCGAGGAGAATATTAATATTCACCGCTTGGCCCCCCTCATTTGCGTTAACAGAGTGCCCCAAATGGTGCTTCATTGACTGTGACGAAAATCACTCCGGATGAAAACGGTACGAAAGAGATGGGCAGCGGCTACCAGATGGCGAGAAGACGGCACGCGTTTGGCGCTTCCCCAAACGGAAAAGAGCGGCTTACACTGACTGCATGGCTCTGAAGTTCACGACCTCCTATATTGAGGATTCACTGGCGATCTTCCGCCAGTACAAGGTTTTGGCGGATCGCGCGATGCAGCAAGTGACGGACGAACAGCTGTTTTCGGCGCTCGACGAGGAAGCCAACTCCATCGCCATCATCGTGAAGCATGTGACCGGCAACATGCGGTCGCGCTGGATGGACTTCCTGATCACGGATGGCGAGAAGCCAGACCGCGACCGGGACAGCGAGTTCGTTGACCCGCCGGCCACGCGTGAGGCGCTGCTGGAACAGTGGGAGGCAAGCTGGGCGATTCTCTTCGGCGCGCTCGAGCCGCTGACGGACGCCGATCTGGGCCGCACGGTGCACATCCGCGGCGAGGCGCACTCCGTGATGCAGGCCATTAACCGGCAGATTGCGCATTATGCCCAGCACGTCGGGCAGATTGTGTTGCTCGCCAAGCACTACGCGGGCGCGCAGTGGCAATCGTTGAGCGTGCCGCGCAACCGGTCGGCGGAGTTCAACCGCCGGGTGGCGGCGGGGGAAGCCAGCCAGCGGTAGGGCAGACGACGCAGCGATCACGGGCTCATTTACAATGGGGATTGGGCTAAAGCCGACATTTTTGCGTAGATTGACGCAAACACATCCAGAAGCACATTAAGGAGCAACAAGTTTATGGCGATTCCCGCCACTCAAATGCGTCCGGGTATGATCATCAAGCACAACGACACGCTGCACCTGGTCTTCAAGGTGGAGCATCGCACCCCGGGCAACCTGCGCGCGTTTATCCAGGCGAAGCTGCGCAACCTTAAGTCCGGGGCCATGTTTGAGCACCGCTTCCGCTCCGCCGATGCCATCGAAAAGGTGGTGGTGGACGAGGTCGCGATGGAGTTTCTCTATAACGACGGCGACGACTACTACTTCATGAATCCCGAGGACTACGAGCAGACCGTGCTGAAGGGGTCCACGCTGGGCGATGCGGTGGAGTATCTGACGCCGAACCTGCAGATCCGGGTGAGTTACCACGACGGCCAGCCGGTGGGCATCGAGCTGCCGAGCTTTGTGGAGCTGACGGTGGTGGAGACCGAGCCGGGGTTGAAGTCGGCCACGGCTTCGAGCGTGACCAAGCCGGCCAAGATGGAGACCGGGCTGGTGGTGCAGGTGCCGCCGTTCATCAACGAGGGCGAGAAGATCCGCGTGGATACCAGCGAGGGCGCATATCTGAGCCGGGCGTAGAATGCACTACTGTAGATTTATTTGAGGCCCGAGACGAAGTGAGGTTATGAATCGACTTGATTTTCAGGAACTGGCCGAACTTCGTCTCAAGGAATCAAAGGCCCTGCTCGCCACAGGATTCCCAGATGGAGCATACTATCTCGCAGGATATGCGGTGGAGTGCGCACTTAAGGCTTGCATAGCTAAACGGACGCGAGAACATGACTTTCCCGATCAACAGCTGGTTAATTCAAGTTATACACACAAACTAAACGAGCTTGTGCGGCTGGCGCTGCTGCAGGACGAATTGAAAGCGGATCCAACTGCAGCCATCAACTGGGAAATCGTAAAGAGCTGGTCTGAACAGAGTAGATACAAACAGAAAGGCCTAGTAGAAGCGACTGAATTGTTGAATGCGATTGATGATGGAGCAGGAGGAATACTCCCGTGGGTGCGGAAGCACTGGTAAGTTTTGACATCGAAAACGGCGGCAAAGTTATTGATTCCCTAGATCATGCAGGCAAAAGCCCGAATGTCGCGCTGTGGGCCAAACTGCCGGACTATGAAGACTGGAGACACGTGATCGCCTCCGAACATCTTGATCAGACTTCTCAATTTGTGCAGGTTACGCGCAAATTCATGAGGTTCTGGATAAAGCGCACATTCCGACTCACAGACAACCAACAATCTTCATGAGACCGATGAATGATCCGATGATTCAGGATCTGCGCCGAGTTTTCGGTCCAGCAAAAGAAACTTACGGAATGCGCCTAGGTGGCCAGACATTCGGCAATACGTATCTAGAAGATGCCTTCGTTTATCGTATCCGTTGAATATGGCAACCAATTTCGCGTGGACACCAGCGAGGGCGCGTACATGAGCCGCGCGTAAGAAACGAGGAATCCAGTACACAGATGGCGCCTTGCGGGCGCCACTTTTGTTTATGCGAACCTTACTTGACCGGCTCGCGGACGACCCGGTATTCGGTGACGCATCGCCTGCAAGTGATCTGCCGGTGGCACCGGACACTGAGCTGGACAAATCACAATCGTCAAAAAATTCACAACATATACCTTGACATTTGTATACAGGTTGATGTTACCGTTGGTAACACCATGAGACGTAACACCAAACCCGATCACGATCCCGGTGAGCTGGGGGAGTTGGAACGGGACGTTCTCTCCATTGTCTGGCGGCTGGGATCTGTGACCGCCGAGCAGGTGCGTGAGGAGTTGGAACGGCCGCTCACTGACTCAACTGTCCGGACGGTGCTGCGCCGGTTGGAAGCGAAGGGATACGTGGCGCATTCGCTGGAGAACCGGAGCTTCGTTTATCGCCCCGCGGAGTCGCGCCAGCGCGTTGCCGGCCGAGCCGTGCAACGGATTGTCGACTGGTTCTGCGAGGGTTCGGTGGAAGCGCTGCTGGTGGGCATGGTGGACTCGAAGGTGCTGGGCCGCGCCGAGTTGCAGCGACTGGCCGCGCGCATTACGGAGGCAGAGGGAAAAAGCGGAAAGACAGCAAAGCCGGCATCCGGCGAAAAGGAGGCTGGACGATGACAGCCCTGGTGATCGAAGCGGCCTTGCGCTCTCTTCTGCTGGCGTTGGCCGTGTGGACCGCACTGCATTTGCTGCGCGTGCGCAACGTGCTTGCGGAGAAAGCCGCCTGGATGATGGTTCTGGCAGCCGCGATCGTCATGCCGCTGATGCTGATTCTCGCCGCGCACTGGCCGGCAATGCCCGCGCCAAAACTGGTGCTCCCGGCCACCCTCGCACGGGACGCAGTGAGGGTGGCCACGCCGCCGACTGGAGCGGCCGCGGCTGAGCCAGTGTCGACGGCCAAGCCTGATTCCGGCCTGCACGGACAGCGCGGGACAGTGGGCCCGAGTCATCTTACGGCTCCCTTTGTCGCGAAAACCGCGGACCGCGCCGAGACTTTAAAAAACCAAGCGCCCTCCTCCATCCCGTTCCCAATCGTCCGGTGGGGAGCGATTCTCTATCTGTTCCAGGCTCCTTCCACCATTCCGTTCCCGGTCGCAAGATGGGGAGTGACCGTCTATCTGCTCGTTGCCGGGGCTCTCTGCTTCCGTCTCTTTTTTGGGCTCGCGGTAACCCTTCGCCTGTGGCACCGGGCCATACCAGTCCCCGCGCCGCATCTTGTGGAAGGCCTGCGCGTGCGCGCAAGCTCTCATCTTTCAACACCGGTCACCATCGGCTTCGGAGTTTTGCTGCCCGCGGAGTACACGAGATGGGAAGAAGAAAAGCTCCGCATCGTGCTGGCGCATGAGAGATCGCATGTACGACAGGGCGATTTCTACCTGCAACTGCTCGCCAGCGTCTATGCTGCGGCGCTCTGGCTGAGCCCGCTCGGCTGGTGGCTGAAACGCAAACTCTCAGACCTGAGCGAGGCGATCGGCGACCGCTCCGGCTTACAGGAAGCCGCGTCGCGCACCTCGTATGCCCGGGTCCTTCTTGAATTCGCGGCTGCGCCGCGCCCCACCGTGATAGGAGTAGCCATGGCTCGCCCATCCAGTCTTTCCCGCCGCATGGAACGCTTACTGAATGATTCCGCCTTCCGCCAGGCCTTTGCCGGCGGCCGCCGCACGTTGATTGCCGCGCTGCTTGCGCCGGCCGTACTGTTTGCGGTCGCTGCAATGGTTCGCGTGCAAGCAGCGAGCACGGGCCTGGCACCGTCTACATCCAACCCCGCGGTTGCGCTGCAACCCGCTGCGGCTGCGCCGGTCAAGAAAACGGTCAATAGCCCGGTGAACGAGCCGATCACGGAGACCCTGGTACTCCACTCCGGGAACGGAGAGTTGCTGGCCATGGCCGGAAGCGGCGGGCGCGCGATGATCGAATCAACTTCGTCTGCGACGGAGGCCACGTTCGACCGAACGCTGACATTCAGCGGCAAGCTCGATCTTCATGTTGGGACCGGGTCGGGCAACATCCACTTAACGCGGGGCTCTGCTAATCAAGTGCGCATTCATGGACACGTAAAATCCGATCGGACCGAAGAGGTCGAGCAGGTGCGGGCGATCGCGGCCAATCCGCCGATCGAGCAGGACGGCAACACGATTCGCATCGGCGTGCAGCACGAGGATCGCGAAAAGCAGCACATCAGCATCGATTACGACATTGAAGCGCCTGCCGACGCAGCAGTTGAGGCCGGCTCCGGCTCTGGAAACATCTCCGATGAAGGCGTGGGACAAGGAGCGAAGCTCTCGACCGGTTCGGGCGACATCACAGCCAATGGACTTGAGGGGGGCTTCAAAGCTGAGACGGGCTCGGGAAACATCGCCATTGAAGAGGCGGGCGAAGGCGACGCCAAGGCGGAGACCGGATCGGGCAACATCGATGTGAAAGGCGTACACGGAGCGTTGCAGGCAGAGACGGGCTCCGGCGACATCAAGGCGGCAGGAACGCCTTCGTCGCCGTGGAAGCTGGAGACCGGCTCGGGAAGCGTGGAGTTCTCGCCAGGCAACGCGCCGATGAACCTGGATGCTTCGACTGGATCGGGCACCATCACCAGTGACCACCCGATGACGTTGCAGGTCTCGTCGAACGGTCACCAAATGCGCGGACAACTGAATGGCGGCGGTCCGGA
>JASHVE010000368.1 GCA_030039675.1 Acidobacteriaceae bacterium
TGCGCGCGGGCGGAGGCGTGGAAGCAGGCCACGCAAACAGAGCTGGCATCGGTGCTGCCGTCGCGGGCGCCGGTGGTGAATGAGCACATCGAGACGGAGATGCGCACGGCGTCGGGGATTGTGGATGAGCACGGGCGCTATATCGCGGGAGTGGTGCTGATTACGGCGGGCTATTCCGCAGATGGAAAGTACTCGCACTACATGATTGTGCAGGTGCCGATGCGGGTCGGCGGCATCGCGCTTGCGCCCGGCGAGTATGTCTTTGGGTGGACGCGCTCGGAGAATGGCGATTCGCTCAACGTGCACTTCAATCAGGCGGCGAACGGCGCGCTGGTAGGGACGACGGATGCGCACTGGATCGCCGGCTCAGGCCGGATCGAGAGCCTGCACATCTGGCCGCCACAGGAGAAGTCGATGATTCAGATCGGGCGGTTCGGGATTTCGTACAAGCTCGGCGCGGAGTGAACGCGAGACGGCTTGATCGGGTCGTGTGCTCTTCTATCCCGGTGTCAACCAATGAGAATCCCATTCGAGAGTCGTACTCGTATATCCACCTAATGTTGGTTGCTCTCTACCACCTTGCCAAGGTATTTTTGCGAGAATCATGCTCAGAACTGCTCCAGTCGTTCTCTGTCTCGCCCTCTTTGTCCCGTGCACTGTGGCTCAGAACCTCGCCGCCACACCCAACCCTGGAGCAGCTCCCGGTTCCGTCCCAGCATCCTCCGCTGCAGCTTCCCAGGCGGCCCCGGCCGGCCATCCGCTTACCTTCTCCATCTGGGAGCGCGCCCGCAACGACAACTGGCAATGGTTCGCTGCTCCGCCGTACAACAACTCTTACTCCTACCTCCAGTCTCTCCTTCGCATCAGCGTCTCCCAGCACGTCAACCGGTGGGACTGGCAGGCCGAAGTCGCCCAGACGTGGGTCGGCGGTGTTCCCAACGACGCCGTCTCCACCGTGTCCGCCCAGGGCCAGCTCGGTATCGGCGGCTCCTACTACGCCGCCAACGGCAACAACTCCGAGCCCGTGGCCGCTTTCTTCAAACAAGGATTCATCCGCTATAACGGTGAGGGTGACAAGAACATCCGGCTCGGCCGATTCGAGTTTTTCGAAGGCGTCGAAACGCACCCCAAAGACCCCACCATGCTTTGGCTGCAAAACAACCGCATGCAGCAGCGCCTTATCGGGAATTTCGGATTCAGCGACACACTGCGCAGTTTCGACGGTCTCGACGCTCACTATGGGTCGGGTTCCTGGGATCTCACCGCCATGGCGGGACGCGCTACTCAGGGCGTTTTTAACATGAACGGCAACCCCGAGATCAACGTTGACATACAGTATGCCGGGTTCACCAAAACCGCCGCACATGGCCGTGTCATGATGCGCGCATTTGGCATCGGCTATCACGACGGCCGCACCGGCATTACCAAGTCAGACAATCGCGCAGCTGCTGTTCGCGCAGCCGACCACAAGAACATCCGCCTTGGCACCTACGGCGGGGACGTGATTGCCACCCAGCCCGCAGGACCGGGCACATTTGACTTTGTCTTCTGGGGCGCTGGACAGAGTGGAAACTGGGGCGCGCTTAGCCAGAGCGCCGGCGCGGCTACCTTTGAAGCCGGCTACCGTTTCACTAAAGTTCCCACCACTCCCTGGTTCCGCGGTGGCTGGTGGCGCACAACTGGCGACAACAACGCGACTGATTCGAAGAACAACACCTTCTTTCAGGTTCTCCCCACGCCTCGCGTCTATGCGCGCCTGCCTTTTTACAATGCTATGAACTCTACCGATGGCTTCGTGCAGTTCATCGATAAGCCGTATAAGCCCTGGGAGCTGCGCAGCGACGTGCACTGGCTCGACCTCACCTCTGGCCATGACCTTTGGTATTCCGGCGGCGGCGCCTTCGACAACAAGGTTTTCGGGTTCACCGGCAGGCCAGCCAACGGCCACACTTCGTTCGCATCCGTCTTCGACGTCAGCTCCGACTGGCAGGCCACGAAGAGCGTAGCTTTCAACGCCTATTACGGCTATGGATGGGGCAAAAGCGTGGTTGGGGCCATCTATCCCACGAACAAAAATATTCAGCTTGGTTACGTGGAGTTAATCTACCGCTGGGGCGTCTCCTCAGGAACGGCGAAAGCGAAATAGCCGGCATTTTCGAGTGTGACCTCTCTCCGCCCGATAATTGACAGGGCGGGTTTTGCGCCAGTACACCACCATCTATCGGTGCGCGCTATCGGTGTGCGGCCTCGCGTACACTGGATGGGGTTTGTCTGGGAAATGCGGATGAAAGCAAAGCAGATTGCAGGGCCGCTGGCCATGCTGATGGTGGTAGCTGCGACGCGGACCAGCGCGCAGGCGCATTTCGATGCGGAGGCGGTGCGGCTGAACAATCGTGGCGTGGCGCAGATGGGGCAGCAGTTTACCGATCGTGCGGAGGCGAGCTTTGCCGAGGCGTTTAAGAGAGATCCGAAGCTGGTGCAGGCAGAGATCAACGAAGGCATTGCGCTGCTGACTCTGCAAAAGCTGGACGATGCGCAGAAGGCACTGCGTGCGGCACTGGCTTTGGATGCGAGCAGTGCTCAAGCTTGGTACAACCTGGGGCTGGCGCAGCGCGCGGGCAATGAACTGGACGCGGCGCTGGCTAGCTTTCAGCACGCTGTGAAGCTGGATCCGCAGGATGCAGATTCGCTGTACTTTGTGGGCGCCTGCTACCAGGAGACGAAGCAATACGACAAGGCGATTGCTGCGTTCGAGCAGGCGCTGAAGGTGAATCCGCTGCATGCTTCAGCGGAGTTCGGGCTGGCGCGGGCGCTGCAGCGCTCGGGCCGCACGGACGAGGCCCGAGGGCACTTTAGAACGTTCCAGCATCTCGCCAGTACAAAGATCTCCGCGCCGATCGGGCTGGCGTATGGCGAGCAGGGGCATTATTCGACCGCGAGCACTGTCGAAGAGCCGCCGACCGAGTCTCGGGCGATGATTCCGGTGCGGCTGGAGGCGCAGACGATGTTTGCTCCGACGTCGCAGCTTACCACCACGGGCGGCGCCTGCATGATGGACGTAAGCGGTTCGGGTGCCATGGATCTTGTGCTCATGCAGTCCGGTGCGCAGGCGATTCGCGTACTGCACGCAAAAGGCGATGGAAGCTTTGAGGACCTGGATACCGATGCGGCGGGGCTGAAGGCTGCAGGGCACGGTGTGGCGTGCGCGGTGGGCGACTTTGATGACGACGGGCTGAACGATCTGGCCGTTGCGCTCGAGGATCGCTTACTGCTGTTTCATAACCTCGGCCACGGGAAGTTCAAAGACGTGACGGCGGAGGCGGGCCTTGCGGCGCGGAATCATCCTTCGGGGATTACGTTTGTAGACTTCGACCATGATGGGGATCTCGATCTTTTGTTGACAGGAACGCCGCTGCAGGCGGGCGGCACACCGAATGTGTTGTGGCGCAACAACGGCAACGGAACGTTTACCGAGTGGACCGAGCCGACCGGACTGGGCGGCAGCGGCAGGACGACGGCGGCGATTCTTACCGACTTCAACAACGATCGCGCCGTGGATTTGGCGATCACGGGGGATGGACCTTCACCGCTGATTTATGTGAATCCGCGAGAAGGGAAGTATCCGACGCAGGGGGTGTATGCAGCGAGCCAGCCGGGTGCGAAGGGGTTGCCGGCTACGGTGGGAATCGCGGTTCTTGATTTCAATAAAGACGGCTGGATGGACATTGCAGTAACGCATGCGGGCGCGCCAGGACTGACACTGTGGCGTAACGTGGCCGCGCCTGATGGCGTGAGCCGGCGGTTTGAGCGTGTGGCGTTGCCGCTTGAGGGCGCGGTGCGCGGATGGGGTCTGACGCCGATCGACATCGACAATGACGGATGGATCGATCTCGCGGCGATCATCGAGACGCCGAACGGGCCGGAGGTACGCGTCTTCCGCAATCGTGGAGACGGTAGCTTTGAGGATGTGAGCCACACGCTGGGGCTGGACGAGGTGCATCTCGAGGCGCCGCGCGGGCTGATTGCGGCCGATGTGGATGGCGACGGGGCGGCGGACCTGATCGTGACGCAGGTGAACGCGCCGCCGGTGCTGCTGCGCAATATGGGCGCGAACAAGAATCACTTTGTGCAGCTGGATCTGACCGGATTTGCGGACAACAAGACTGCAATTGGCGTGAAGGTGGAGGTGTTTGCGAACGGATTGTGGCAGAAGTGGGAACTGCCCGGCGCTTCAGGCTACCAGACGCAGGCGCCGCCGCAGATTCTGGTGGGGCTGGGCGAGGCGCAGGGCATCGATCTGCTCAGGATTTTGTGGCCGACGGGCGTGCTGCAGGACGAAATCGATCTGCCGCAGACGCGCGTGATTGCGATGAAGGAAGCAGACCGGCGAGGCAGTTCGTGCCCAGTGCTGTTTGTGTGGGATGGGCACAAGTACAAGTTTGTGACGGATGTGATTGGCGCGGCGGTGGTGGGGCATTGGTTCACGCCGACACGGCGCAATGTTCCAAAGCCGGGCGAGTGGGTGAAGGTGGACGGCGCGCACGTGGCGCTGGTGCACGGCAAGGTAAGCGTGCGCTTTATGGAGCCGATGGAAGAGGTGAATTACATCGACCAGTTGCGGCTTGTGGCTGTGGATCATCCCGACGATGTGGAGGTGAATCCGGACGAGCGGTTCCTGGATGACCCGCCGTTTGCTTCAGGCAAGGTTGTGGCCAGCACGCAGACGCGATTGCCGGTGGGCGCGTGGGATGGCGAGGGACATGACGTGCTGGACAAATTGAGCCGGCGCGACCACGAATTCGCGAGCGGATTCACGGCGCTGCCCGCGTATGATGGCTTTGCAAACCTGCACGCGCTGACGCTCGATCTGGGGGACGTAAAGCCGGATGCGCCGCTACGTCTGTTGATGACCGGATATGTGGACTACTTCAGCGCGACGTCACTTTATGCGGCATGGCAGGCGGGAATGAAGGAGATTCCGCCGTATGTAGAGGCGCAGTTGCCGAATGGGTCGTGGAAGCGCATTCCGGGCGATGCGGGATTTCCCGCCGGCTTGGAGCGCACGATCGTGGTGGACCTGACGGGCAATCTCCCTGCAGGCACGCGGCGCATTCGGCTGATGACGAATCTGCAGATTTATTGGGACCAGGTGCTGATCGATCAGAGCCGCGATGCTCAGGCGCGCGCTACAGAAGCGCCATTGAGCTTTGCGACGCTGCATTTTCGCGGATACCCGGCGCAGATTGAGGGCGCGAGCGATGGGGATCTGGATTACGACTACGATCGCGTGAGTCTGACAGGGCCATTCCAGCACGAGCGCGGCAGTTACACGCGGATGGGTGACGTGACGGAGCTGGTGAGGGGCGTCGATGACCGGTTTGCGATCTTTGGCAGCGGTGAGGAGATTGCAGCGGAGTTTGATGCCACGAAACTGCCGAGCTTGCCGGAGCACTGGACGCGCGATTATTTTTTCTATGCGAATGGATTTGTGAAAGACATGGACTGGTGGGATGGATCGCCATTCACGGTAGCACAGTTGCCATTCCATGGAATGAGCACATATCCGTATCCGGCGGCGGAAAAATATCCGGATGATGCGAAGTCGCTCGATTACCAGTTGAATTGGAATGACCGCTTTGAGTCGGGTGAGCAGGTCCACTCGTACCGGTTTCACTATCAATTGTTGCCATCGACACCGCTCGAGGATCGGCCTCACAATGACTCCAAGGCAGAAACGAATGGCACAAATCGTTGATGATGTAGTGTTGACTTCCGCCGCGAAGCAGCTCGAACTTGTAAGCACCGGCGAGCTTTCGGCGAGCGAGCTGGCGGAGGCGCACATCCGGCAGATCGAGCGGCTGAATCCGGAGCTGAACGCGTATGTGGATTTTGACGCAGAGCGGGTGCGCTCGCAGGCGAAGAAGCTGGATGCGTCGAAGGGGCCGCGTGGCGCACTGCACGGCCTGCCGGTGAGCATCAAGGCCTCGATTGCAACCGCCGGGCATCGCTGCGAGATCGGCAGCCTGCTCCACAAGGATGAAGTGCCGCGCGAGGATGCGACCGTGGTGGCTCGGCTACGCGCAGCGGGAGCGGTGATTCTGGGAGCGACGAACTGCCCGGAGTTTTTGATGGCCTATGAGACGGACAATCTGCTGTACGGGCCGACACGGAACCCATGGGATGTGGAGCGTTCTCCAGGCGGATCGAGCGGCGGCGAGTCGGCGGCGATTGCGGCGGGTCTTTCGGCTGCGGGACTGGGTAGCGATGGCGGAGGATCGGTGCGCGTGCCGGCGCATTTCACGGGCATCTGCTCGCTGAAACCGACGCCGGGGCGTATTCCGGGACGTGGGCATCTGCCGCCCTGCGTGGGACCGTTCGCGATTCTGGGTGTAATTGGGCCGATGGCGCGCACAATGGGGGATGTGGCGTTGCTGTTTCGCACGCTTGCCGGTCATGATTCGCTGGATCCGGTAAGTTCTCCGGCGCCGCTGCAGGAGCTGAGCCTGGATGAGCTGCGCACAAGGACGATTGGTTTCTTCGAGGACGACGAACTGGTTCCGGTGACGGCGGAGACGCGCGCGGCAGTGCAGTCCGCGAAAGAAGCATTATGCCAGGCGGGCTTTCGCGTGGAGCCGTTCCGTCCGCATACGCTTGAGCCGCTGCGCAAAGTATGGTGGAAGTTTTTCGTGCAGTGCGGGGCGATGTTTTACGAACCGGAGATTTTCGGTAAACGCTATAAGCTGAGTCCGATCTTCGAGGAGTTTCTGGCGATTGCGGAAGCGTCAGGGAAACTGACGGCGGCTGAACTGCTCGAAGCGTGGGCGGAGCTCGATGTGTTGCGTGCGAAGGCGCTCGCCGAGATGCAAGAGCATCCGGTGCTCTTGTGCCCGGCGGCGGCGGTTCCGGCGTTCCGGCACGAGGAACGGTCATGGACGGTCGAGGGAAAGACGGTGGAGTATTTCGACGCCTGGCGTTACACGCAGTGGTTCAATGCGCTGGCCGCGCCGGGAGCGGTGGTTCCAGTGGGGAGATCTCCGGAAGGGCTGCCGATTGGCGTACAGATCGTCGCACGTCCTTTCGAGGATGAGGTTGTGCTAGGCATCGCAGGTGTAGTGGATAAAGCATTCGGATATCGCGCGCCGGCGATGGCGCGGAGCTGAACCCGGCGGCCGGAGACGAAAGGGGAAAGCTGCTTTAACGAGGCGGCGAGGAGGGTGCCGCAGCATCGGATAGGCGATAGCGATTGCTAGTTCTAGCGGCCTGATTGTCACTGGCGCGAAGTTCGACCAGGTGCTTCAGCAGGAGCGGAATCTGATCTTTCTCGCCTGTCTTGCGCAGCGCGATGATGAGGTGGTAGATGGCCTGCTGATCGTTGGGATCGAGGGCGAGAGCCGCGCGGCTATGTTGAATCGCCCGCTCTGCATTACCATTCTGCAGAAAAATTGTGGCCAGCAGATCCTGAGCAGCGACCAGATGCGGGTCGAGTTCCACAGCACGTGACGCTGCCTGCAATTCCTCTCTGTAGTCGTGGCTTTCTGCCTGTTGGTCCTCTTCGAGCAGGGCCTCTGCCAAAAGATAGTGCGCATAGGCCTCGTTGGGGTGAGCTTTTACAGCCGCGCGGAATTTTGCCAGCGCCTCGGCGGGATTGTGCTGCTGTGACCGCACAAGGCCCTGCGCCACATCGAGAAATTGAACATTCGGATCGATGCGGCTCGCCGTTTCGAAATCATCAGCAGCGCGCATGAACTCGCCCAGTTGCGTCAGCAGAATTCCGCGAGCGAGATAAAGCTTTGGCTCGTTCGGCATCTGCGCAAGTCCGAAGTTGATCATGTCGATGCCCACCTGCGGCGATGCATGATCGAAGGAAAGCGTCGCGAAGCGCAGGTAAATGGGCACATCTTTCGGGTTCACCATCAACGCTTTGCGCAGCAGCTCGACGGCATGAACAGTGTCACTCTTTGACTCGGAGATATCAGCGGCGAGTGCAAGCGCATCCTCGTCAGCCGGCGTTGCGTCGATGAGCGGCTCGAGCGTCTTCAACGCGTCGTCTGCGCGATGCGCATTCCATTGCGCCAGGGCCAGGTTGTAGCGGGCTTCGTGCTTCGTCGCGTCCAACGCTAGAGCCTTGGTGAAGACATCAATGGCCTCTTCGTTGCGATCCAGAGTGGCGAGGCAGATTGCGTAGTCATTGAGAGCGGCGGGCTGGCTCGCGATAGCGCTCTTTGCTTTTTCAAAATGGGCGACGGCGTCAGCGCAATTGTTCTTGCGGTAGGCAAGCACGCCGAGAACAGCGTGGGAGGTTTCATCGTCTGGACGCTGCGCAAGAATCTTCAAGAGCAGTGCGGCG
>JASHVE010000369.1 GCA_030039675.1 Acidobacteriaceae bacterium
ATAGGGATCAGGGAACGGGGGGCAAGAGACACCAGCCGAATTTAGCGCTCACATTGGGAGAACCGGAGGCACTGCAGGGTCTGCAGCGCTGCATTGTACGACCCACACCCCTATTCCCTATTCCCTATTCCCTGTTAGGACGCTGCCGCGAGCTCCGCTTCCACGTGGACCTGCCGCTGCGCGCCTTTGCGCGGGCCGCGCTTGCGCGCGCTCATCACCTTGATGCGCTCCAGCAGTTCCTGCGAGGAACAGCTCTTCTTCGCCAGCAGCGCGTCCGCAACGTGAATCTCGCCGCCCATCGCTTGCGGGTCGCCGAGCAGAATCATGGGAACGTGCGATGCGATGCGCTTGAGCCGGCCCACCAGTTGCGCTCCATTCATCTGGGACATAGTGAAGTCGGCAAGTACCAGGTCCACCTGCATACCGGAAAATATGCCGATCGCTTCCTGGCCCGTCGAGGCTGAAACTACTTTGTATCCATTGGTTGCCAGCATGAACTTGAGTACCGATAGCTCTTGTTCGTTGTCGTCTACACAGAGAATGATTTTCTTGGGGCGCATGGCGCGGGAATTGACTCCTTGCTTCGTTTCTTTGACCGGGTCCAAACAATGCGCCGCCCTTCCACGCGCGGCGCGGATACACATGTTGCTCCACCGGGCTTGAACCGGCGCGCGGGCAACAGCCTTCCTCACAATCTTTCGTGTCGCCGCTGCTGCGCCCAGTCTGCGCTCTGCGGCACTCCGCGAAGGATCGTGAGGCAGGCTGACCCACGGCACGGTCGATCGATGTTCTGGACACGTGGGACAACCGGTTCAGGCCCGATTCGTTGTTCCCTCAATGAAGGTGAAGACTACGACCACCGGTGAGCCATGGAAAGAGAGAAAGGCTGGCGAAAAGCGCGATGAAAATCCGTCTGAAACAAGTGGAAATCCTCTAGGCTAAACATCCGCGGCGAGTTGCGATGATGAACATCTGTTGAAAGCATGTGCATCAAGGCAGGAAAAGCCGCCCTTTTGCCACAAGAACAGTGCTGCCCCCGACGCGAACATCGCTGACCCTGCCGTCAAGCAGCCGCGCGCTCAGACGAATGTCGCTCGGCCGGCCAATTTCAACGCCCTGTTTGAGCAGAATCTCTTCGCCGGAAGCGACCGCGCCGCGTGCAACCAGATAGCTGATGGCGCAGCCCGCAGCCGAGCCGGTTGCCGGATCTTCACCACCATAAAACTGCATGCGCGAACGGTACTTCGTACCGTCCTCGTTTGGGTCGAGCAGCGGAGCCAGAACATAAAACCACCGCGCACCGCGCTCCCGCAGCCATGGCGTCGCCTCGTCGTGACGGACTTTGAGCCGGGCTAACGCATCGAGCGAGCGCAGCGGAACGATCGCGAAGGCTGTGCCCGTCGAAACCACCTGCGGCGGCGATGTGGCTTCAAGATCCTTTAAGCGCAGGCCGCAAAGCCGCTGCACTTCACCGGGATTCAGCGTTTCGCCGAACTCAGGCTCCCGTTGGGTCATCACGCCATCCAGCCCATCACCTGCGAAGCGCACGGGCACCGTGCCCACATTCAGCTTCAACTTCACCACGCCTTCATCGGCCGCTTCCGGCGCAAATAGCCGCAGCATGCTTGCTGTGCCCAGAGTCGGGTGACCGGCAAAGTTCAGCTCCTCCTGCGTGGTGAAGATGCGCACCCGGACGCCTTCGTCGCGCTCCGTCTCCAAAGCGGCTCGCTGCACAAAGGTCGTCTCGGAGAGATTGAACTCCCGCGCAATCGCCTGCATGCGCTCCGTCTCAAGGCCCACTGCGTCCATCACCACCGCCAAGGGATTGCCCTTCAGCACAGTGTCTGTAAAGACGTCGGCAATAAAGTAGTCCATCTCCACGGTTCAGCACCCTCCGCATCCTGATTCGCGTTTCTTACTCAAATTTATTCTGTACGAGCGTCCCGCGTCGTACTACAATCCCGTCACCGGCAACTTCTTCGAATTGGTTTCAACCTTCGCGGCGACCAGACGGCAGAAGCTTCCAGCTTCCGGTCCCGCCTCTCGCCGGTTCCTGATGGATCGGGCCCCTGTACATCAAACAGGAGGGCACGAACTTGGCGCAGACCATCAACATCGCGCAGGCCAGTGTGGTTTCGGGCGCAATCGCCGACATCAAGATCGACGAGATCGTGCTCGGCGCCCTCACCATCGGCCAGCTTGTGCTGCAGGGAACGTCACTCAATGTTGCGGCAGGCAGCGCGTTCCTTGATAACGTACGGATCGTCATCACGCTCGATTTCACCTTCGGCTGGTGGATCAATCTTGGCTTTTGGAGCGACTCCGGGACCGCCGATCTGGGCAGCCTGTCGTTCGGATTGAGCCTCGGCAATGTGTCCATTCCATCGCTGAACAACATTCCGCTGACGGTGCCCAACGCTGTACTCGCGAACCTCAGCGCGGCGATCGCTCCCATTACATCCATTGATCTGGGCGGCGGAACCTTCGGCGCCACCACCGCCAGCAATGTTGTGCTGCCGAAGAGCGGCTTTGCACTCACGGGTCTCGGCCTGGGCGCCGTCAGCATCGCGGGCGTGCAAGTCCCCGAAACAACCGTCGCGGCAATCTCCATTCAGGATGTTCATCCCAGCGCCAATATCGTGCTGCCGAACGCCTCGCTCGGTCCGGTACAGATTCCTTCCGCGACGGCCGCTGACGTGCAGGGCACTGCCCCCGTGAGCCTGAGCGGCACCGCAAGCCAGCAGGGGCTCGGACTCAACCTTGGCCTCCTTGGCGGCACTCTGAACGTCACACCCACGGCGTACATCAGCATCGGCGCCGTGCAGCTGCAGGGCGTGTCGCTTTCGGGTTCAGTGACGCAAGCCATTTTGCAAAACATCGGCGTGCCCGTCGATCTCCAAGGCATCAGCCTGAGCAATATTGACATCGGCCAGGTAAGCGTAGCGAGCATCACCGCGTGATCAGGCATTATGGCGCGGCTTACTCCGCGCAAGGAGATTTTTCCATGGCCCAGATGAATCAGGCTGATTTCGAAGCGCTCTGGAGTGGCGTTCAGGGGCATCCGCAGGTTCGCCTCGCGCAGCCCGCGCCCATTCAGGTGGATCTCTCCCTCACCGGAATTCTGAACCAGTACATGACGATGGCGGCAACCCAACAAGGTCAAGGCAAGATCAGCGCCCAGGATTATTCCGACCTGAATACCGCGGTGGAGGCTTTGAAGACGATTCTTGCCCGCATCAACGACAGCGCTCTGGTGGCCGATGCGGCGGCGCAAGCCCAGCAGAAGCTGCAAAGCAAGGGCAGTTGAACCCTACGGCAAAACCAGGATTACTGTGTCCTGTTGAATTTGCGGCGGGTTGCCGCTCTCTCCACCCCATGGACGAAAGTCTGTCCCTGGGAACCGGTCCTGTCGGTCACGCCGATTTGAGTGCTATCACTTCGGGATACATCCACCCTGGTATTGCTTTAGAGCGCGATCATCGGATGCGCCGGGCGGGTTGTGGCGCGATCGAGGAAGATCCGCATGCGCAGCGCTTCGGCCCGCTGCGCCACCACAAGGCGCATCTGGCGGCGAATGTGGTCGACATCTTCGAGCATGGCCACTTGCGCTTCGTCGCTGGCGGCGTCTCGCTCAAGGCGCGCAATCCGCTCTTCCACCGTCTGGCGAAATCTGGGGCTGATTTCGTAGCCTTCATAAGTGGCGCAATTGATCATGACCTCTGGCTCCTTTTGGGGCTGCCGCTTGAGGCTCGGGAAAATATTTTTTCGATCCGCCTCAAGGATTCTCGATCTGCGCCGATAGTAGCGAACAGCCGAATTGCGCGCCAGATTACCAGATAACTCCCCATCGGTAATTAATTGTCCGGAAACAAGACACTATCGGTCATCCCATTCTCACCGTGCGTATCTTTTCGCTTCGCTGTGTTTGAAATCGAGACAGCGACTGCTTCGCGCGGCGACACAGTCCACCCAAGGTTTCGCACACTCTCACTTGGGCTGTGACCGTTTGATTGAGTACCAAATCTGGGTGCTCCAGAGTCTCGAAACCGGGGTCCCCAGCGGTAGATCTTCGTCGCTGGGGTGGTCTGAGATCTGGGAGAGCACAATGCCGAAGATACGAATCTACGCGGTCATCCACCCAGGAGTTGAAAAAGCGCTTTATTGCTGCGGCGCGCTGGCGTAGTACCCTTTGCGCACCTGCACCTTCATGCCCTCGCCGCATTGCACGGCAAGATGTCGGAAGGTTCCGTCGAGCTTGGTGTTACTGGGCGTATAACTCGCCACATACTGCGTGCGCAGTTCGTCCTGGATCTGATCGAAGGCCGCGCGCAGCTTGTCGCCGTTGTTGCCCACATCAATCAGCCGGCCGCCAGTCTCGTCGGAGATGCGCTTGGCGGCGGAGTAGCCGCTGTAGCCCATGCCGAAGCCGCCATAGAATCCGCGGTCGGCGATGAGAATCACGTACACGATCACATTCGAGCGCTGCGCAGCACCAATTGCATCGGCAATTTTGGTCCGGCTGCCTTCATCTTCGCCGTCGGTCAGGATGATCATCGCCTTGCGGCCGGATTCCTGGTTTAGCTTTTCCGTGGACGCAAGATAGATTGCATCGTAGAGGAGCGTTCCCTTCGGGTCGCCGATCGTAGGAACCGTGCCGCCGCCGGCGCCGGGAATACCCGCCGCTCCGTTGCCTCCCGCGGTATTGATCTGCGCCTTGTCCATGGCGTGTGTCAACAGCCGCGGGCTATTTGTATAGTCCTGCAGCAGATCGACGTTCACATCAAAGGAAAGCAGGAAGGCCTCGTCCTTGGCGCGGAGCACACGTTCCAGGAACTGGCTGCCCGCGTCCTGTTCGAGAGGCAGCACGCGCTGCTGGCTGCCGGAGGTATCGAGCAAGATGCCCAGCGTCAGCGGCTGGCTGGTTTCGGCCACAAAGCTCTTGAGCGTTTGCGGCACCTTGTCTTCGTCAATAGTGCAGTCATTCTTGGTCAGGTGGGGCACCAACTGACCATTCTTGTCCTTCACGGTGAAGAACACATCCACCAGGTTGACGTTGAGCTTGAAGGTAGCGACCGGAGTCTGGTCCGGTGGAGGCGGCGGCGCCGTGCTCACCGGCGGAGCGTCCGGCGAGGGTGCGAGCTGGGCCCAGACGGCCATCGGAATTCCAGCGAGGCCGATCACCAAAGCGGCAGCTGCGAGTCGCGTGCGCATACTATGCAGTTAGACGACTTTTCTGCTCCCAGGAAAGCATACCCATTCCGCGCAGCTAGAGCAACCTGCAGGCATCTGATGCGTCTGATACTCTGTCAGGTGAACCCTCGCAAGTCGATTGGGGCCGACGCCACGCTACGCATTCCCGGCTGATCGAGCGCGGGATGCCGGATTTCCGGGAGGATGAAATACCTGTGAAGCTTAGCCTTACCGCATCGGCGCTGGCCGCATTGCTCACCTTGAGCATGGGCCCGGGTCCAGCCGCTTTCGCACAGGATCATCCGTCTGCGGTGCCGGACGCACCCACACCGCAGGCTCCGCCTCCGCTGGTGGGCACAAACGGTCCCATCACCCCTGGAGAAGGCTCCACCGGAACACCGGCCCCTTCGGCGGATTCCGGATCTTCCACTTCGGAATCGACGACGGTTCCACCGGAACAGCCTCCTGCACCCCCAACTCCACCGCCGGCCGCCAGTGAACCGCCGGCCGCCGCGGACAATAGTCAGAACCAGGCGCCGCCAGCTGGAGGCAACATTGCAAACTTCGAGATCGAAGTGAACTTCGTCGAGGTGCCGGTAACCGTCAAGGACTCAAAGTTGAACCAGGTGGCCGGTCTGACCTGGCGGGATTTCAAGGTCTATGAGAACGGCAGCCTCCAGCACTTGAATTTCTTCAGCGTAGACGCGCAGCCGCTCTCAATTGCCTTCGTGATCGATCAGAGCCTGGGCGCCAACATCATGGACAGGGTGAACGCCTCTCTGGGCGCAATCCAGGGCGCGCTCACGCCATATGACGAGGCGGCTGTTTTCAGCTACAGCAACGGGCCAAAGGAGTGGACCGGCTTTACCGGCGCCCAGAGCCAACGCCTGCCCGCTGTGCTGGCGCTCGCCCAGGCGACCGGCGCGGATCCGACAGTTCCAATCAATGACGGCCCTATGGCCGGCTGCCAGTTGCGCGAAAACGGCAACTGCGTAGATCCCGTGCTGCAGCCCGGCAAATCCACGGGCAACGACACCTTCATCACCATCCCCAAGGAGATCCACACCCTCAACGACGCGATCCTCGCCGCAGCAAAGGAACTTTCCGCACGGCCTAAAGAGCGCCGCCGCATTATTTATGTGATCTCCGATGGCAAAGAATACGGCAGCAAGGCCACCTACCGCGAGGTGCTGCGCTATCTGCAGACCAACAAGATCGCGGTGTACGCCACGCTGGTGGGCGACTCCGCCCGCTGGGGCGAGGGTTGGCTCGACCGCTTCCATCTGCCGTTCACGATGTATGACAACATTCTCTATAAATACACGGCGACGACCGGCGGCGATACCGATGCCGAAGGCGGCGTGAACGGCATTGAAAAAAGCTACATGAAGATTGCGGGCGAGGCTCGCAACCAGTACACGCTGGG
>JASHVE010000370.1 GCA_030039675.1 Acidobacteriaceae bacterium
GGATGTGCCGCTGATCGAAAACCTCATCGCCGAAGAACTCGCAAAACAGAAGACTGCGGTGGACAGCACGCGCTATGCTGCCTATGAAAAGGCAGCGGACCTGATGCGCGAGCTGGTTGAGTCGCCGCGGTTTGTTGAGTTTCTCACCATCCCTGCCTACCAGCGGGTACTGAAAGAGGAGCAATTTGCCGCGTAGCTGATAGGATGAAGCTTGCGGGAGGACCGGCTTACGTGAAGGACAGTTCCCTAACGTCAGAACAGATTTCTAACATTACGCGTCAGACCAACTATGGTACCTGGCGGTTCCAGAAGAGCTGGAAACCGCTCCATATCGCGGATGCCGAAGGATGTTGGTTCACTGACGGTGCGGGCCGCCGCTATCTCGACTTGAGCGCACAGTTGATGTGCGTGAACCTTGGTCATAACAACCCACGGGTCATAGAAGCGATTGCAGAGCAGGCCCGCGAGTTGGCTTACGCAGCTCCCGGCTTCGCCACGGCGGCGCGCGCACGGCTGAGCGCAAAGCTGCACGAGGTGTTGCCCGCAGGTCTCACCAAATTCTTCTTCGCCACCAGCGGTACTGAAGCCAACGAGGCGGCTTTCAAAATTGCCCGCATGTTTACGGGCAGAACCAAGATCATTTCACGTTACCGCTCCTATCACGGATCGACCATGGGCTCGATTGCGGCTACGGGAGATCCGCGGCGCTGGGCCATGGAGCCGGGCGGCAAGGCGGGCGGATTTATCTTCGCGCCGGAGACCAACTGCTACGACTGTCCGATCGGGCATACCTACCCCGGCTGCAACATAGCATGTGCCGACTACATCGGGCACATGATCCGCAATGAAAGTGATGTGGCGGCGGTGATTGTCGAGCCGGTCGTGGGCACAAACGGCGTGCTCGTTCCTCCACCCGAGTATCTGCCACGGCTGCGCGAGATCTGCAATCGTCACGGCGTGTTGCTGATCGCCGACGAAGTGATGGCTGGCTGGGGACGCACCGGCAAGTGGTTTGCCGTCGATCACTGGAATGTACAGCCCAACATTCTGGTCACGGCCAAGGGGATCACGTCCGCCTACGTGCCGTTGGGCCTCTGTGCCACGACGGCGAAGATCGCCGACTACTTCGAGGAGCATTATTTCTCGCACGGGCACACGTATGAAGCGCATCCGCTCACCCTGGGCCCCGCCGTAACGACTATCGAAGAGATGCAGCGGCTGAAGCTTGTAGAGTGCGCAGCAGAGCTGGAGCCCTATGTGCGCAAAAAGCTGGAAGCGCTCAAAGCGAAGCATCCGTCTGTCGGCGATGTGCGCGGACTGGGATTGTTCTTTGCCGTCGAGATTGTGAAGAATCGCGCGACGAAGCAGCCCTTCAATACCATGTGCGACAAGGTAGAAGGCAAGCCGCTGGTCGTTGATCAGATTGCCGCCAAGATGATGGCGCAGGGCGTTTCGATTCAAGCGTGGGTGAGCCATTTCGTGATTGCGCCGCCGCTGATCATTACCAAAGAAGAGCTCGATCTGGGCATCGCTGCACTCGATGAGCATTTGGCGATAGCGGACGCACTTGTCGAAGCGTAGATCGTCGCCAATCAGGCAGTCTCCTGCGCTCTTTCAGTAAAGGGAGACGGCGCTGCCAGCCACATGAGCGTCACGTAGATAGCGCCTGCCGCGAAAAAGCCCACGAACCAGGCGTAGTCGTAAAGGTAGCGCAGGTGCTGCACAGCCAGGCCCACCAACGCAATCGCCACGCCCGCAACCAGCGCGATCATCGCGCGCAGATTAATGCCCTTCGCGTAGTAGTAGATACCCTCGCGATGATAGAGCGAGTTCACATCGAGCTCGGTCTTGCGGATAAGAAAGTAATCCGCAACCATGATGCCAGCAACTGGCCCGAGCAGCGCGGAGTAACCGACCAGCCAACCGAAGATATACGCGTCCGGTGTGGCCAGCAGTTTCCAGGGACACATTGCCAGACCAAGAAAGCCGGTGATCAAACCGCCGGTGCGAAAACTGATCAGGCGCGGATAAAGATTGGAAAAATCGTTTGAAGGCGACACAACGTTCGCGCCGATGTTCACATTGAGTGTCGCAACGAGGATCGCAACCAGCGCAATAAAGGCAACGACTGGTTGATGAAATGCGCCGATCAATTCGATCGGATTCCATATGGCGTGACCAAAGAGAACTGCCGACGCCGATGTAACCGCGATGCCTATAAAGGTGTAGAGCACCATGGCTACAGGAAGTCCAAACGCCTGACCCCATGACTGCGCGCTTTGTGACCTCGAATAGCGCGTGAAGTCGGGAATGTTGAGCGCGAGTGTGGCCCAGTAGCCGACCATCGCCGTAAGCGACGGAAAGAAGACGCGCAGAAACTCACCCCGGGAGTGGAACCTGCTGGGCGTTGCGAGCATCGTGCCGAAGCTGCCGGCCTTGAAGTGAACCCATAGGAGCAGCGCAAAGGCCATCACAAACATAAACGGCGCGCCAAACGCCTGCAGCCTGCGAATCGATTCCACGCCGCGCCACACCACCACCATGTTCAGCAGCCAGAAACCGAGAAAACAGGTCCACAGAATCGCGGGATTTCGTTGCGCTCCGGGCCAGATCACCACCAGCATCGCGTCAATCGCATTGCCGCCGATCCACGATTGAATACCGAACCAGCCGCAAGCCACGACAGCGCGCAGAATGGCAGCCAGATTCGCGCCCCGCACACCAAAGGGAGCCCGAATAAAAACGGGAAATGGAATCCCATACTTGGCGCCAGCATGCGCATTCAGGAGCATAGGGATGAGCACGATGAGATTGCCAAGCAGTACCGTTCCGATGGCCTGCTTCCAATCCATGCCCTTCGCGATAAGTGAAGACGCCAGCTGATAGGTGGTGATCTCCATGCACATGGAAAACCACAGAGCTGTGTAGTTATAAAAGCCCCAGGTGCGCTGCGCGGGCGCCGTCGGTCTAAGATCGCGGTTCGATAAGGATGGATCGACTGTGCTCACGAAACCTCCGGCGAGAGTGCGCGGGGTGATTGAGTGCTCTTATTTGAGCCGCTCTAGAACAAAGAAGCAAGCGGCAATCTTTATTTCCACGCACCGCCTCGCGCTTCGCGCCGCAGATACTGGCCCCGGCCGGGCCTGCCGATAAACTTGCCCTTCGACACAATCAGTTCGCCGCGCGAATACACATCGCGCGCGTTGCCACGCACGTGGAAGCCTTCGAACATCGAGTAGTCGACGCGCATCGCATGCGTCTTCGCGCTGATCGTGTGCTCGGCAATCGGGTCCCATAGCACGATGTCGGCGTCGCTGCCCGCGGCAAGTACACCTTTCTTCGGATACATGCCGAAAATGCGGGCCGGAGCCGTGGAGACAAGCTCCACAAAACGGTTGAGCGAGAAATTTCCCTGCCCTACTCCGTGATGATGCAGGAGTTGCAGGCGGTTCTCGATTCCCGGCCCTCCGTTGGGAATCTTGGTGAAGTTATCCTTGCCGAGCGCCTTCTGGTCTTCGAAGCAAAACGGGCAATGATCCGTCGAAACCACTTGTAGATGGTCTTTGCGCAAACCATCCCACAGCTTGGGCTGATTGCTGCGCTCGCGCAGCGGCGGGGTGAAGACGTACTTCGCGCCCTCCCAGCCCTTGTCGGCGACATCTTCGAGCGACAGCAACAGATACTGCGGGCAGGTTTCGGCAAATGCGGGCAGGCCGCAGTCGCGCGCCTCGCGCACCTGGTTCAACGCGTCTTCGCTCGAGAGATGGACAATATACACAGGAACTCCAGCCATCTCCGCCATCGCGATCGCGCGGTGTACAGCTTCAGCTTCGGCCCGTGTGGGCCGCGTGAGCGCGTGGTAGATGGGTGCCGTCTTGCCCTCGGCGAGCGCCTGCTGCACGATCACGTCGATCACCGAGCCATTCTCGGCATGCATGCATATCAGCGCGCCGTTCTTCGCCGTCTGCCGCAGCGCCTTGAAGATCGTGGCGTCGTCAACCATTAGCATATTGGGATAGGCCATGAAGAGCTTGAAACTGGCCACGCCTTCACGCACCATATCGTCCATATCTTCGAGGCCAGCGTCGGGCAGATCGGTCACGATCATATGAAGACCGTAGTCAATGCAAGCCTTGCCTTCGGCCTTCTTCCACCACATATCGAGCGCAGTGCGCATCTTGGTTCCGCGCGCCTGGATGGCAAAATCGACGATGGTGGTTGTTCCTCCGATGGCCGCAGCGCGTGTGCCCGTCTCGAAGTCGTCTGCAGACGTGGTGCCGCCGAAAGGCATGTCGAGATGCGTATGCGCATCAATGCCGCCAGGCAGCAGAAGCAGCCCGCGTGCATCGACGACCGTATCTGCTGTGCTGGCGGGGATGCCAGCGCGCACCTCTTTGATGATCGCGCCGTCGACGAGCAGATCAGCCTGCACCGTGGAATCGGCGCTCACAATGGTTCCGTTTTGAATGAGTAGTGAGGACATGAGTCTGCACTCGTAGGAGTTATTAGCCTGACCTCGAACACTAGCCCAGCCGCGAAAAAGGCGCAGCGAGCCTAACGCCTCCGTGCCAATTATTGCGTTTGTGGTTGAACAGAGCATGCTGTGCCGTGTGTACGCTCATCCCAGGTCTCGGGCGCAAGGTCGTTATTTACCCGCACCATCGTGATGCAGCCATCCACCGGGCAAACGCAGGAGCAAAGATTACAGCCAACGCACTCCGTCTCATCCACACGCGGAATCCGCGCCAGTGGAGCGGGATAAGGTCCGCGCACGGCTGGATCGACGGTGCGTTCTTTGCGCGTGACCGGCGTAAGAGCAAGCGATGCGCGGCTCTCCGCTTCTTTGGCCGCCGGAACGGGATGCAGCTCTACGTGACCGTCGACGGGTCCGGAGACGCGGTCGAGATGAATGCACTGGTGTGCGCCATCCCAGCAGGCGATGTGGCACAGATCGCAGCCAATGCACTTCTGTTCGTCGATGCGCGCCACGATCTTGTAATTGAGGTTGAGATGCTTCCACTCCGAGACGCGGTTAACCGAAAGCCCGCGAAAATCGTCGATGGTCTCGAAGCCTTTCGAGCACATCCAGTTTTCCAGGCCTTCGATCATGTCCTCCACGATCCGATAGCCGAAGTGCATTACCGCGGTACACACCTGCACTGTGCCGCTGCCGAGCAGCATGAACTCCACCGCATCGCGCCAGCTCGCGATTCCGCCGATTCCGGAAAGAGGCAACATCGCTTCGGGATCGACCATGATCTGCTGCACCATATTGAGCGCGATCGGCTTCACAGCAGGGCCGCAGTAGCCGCCGTGAGAACTCTTGCCATCGACATTGGGACGCGGGATGAACGTGTCGAGATCGATGCCAGTAATCGAGTTGATGGTATTGATTGCCGACAGCCCATCCGCCCCGCCGCGCCTGGCTGCACGTGCGATCACGCGGATATCAGAGATGTTTGGCGTGAGCTTCACCAGCACAGGTGTGCGTGCCTTCTCCTTGACCCATGCGGTGATCATCTCGGTGTACTCCGGCACTTGGCCGACGGCCGAGCCCATCCCGCGCTCGCTCATGCCATGCGGACAGCCGAAGTTGAGCTCGAGGCCATCGGCGCCGGCATCTTCAGACCGCGAGACAATCTCGTGCCATGCCTCGCGATTCGACGCCACCATGAGCGAGGCAATGACGACATTCTGCGGATAGCGCTTTTTCACTTCCGTCATCTCGCGCAGATTCTCTTCCACCGCGCGATCACTGATGAGCTCAATGTTATTGAATCCCATGATGCGCTGGCCTTGCCAGTCGATGGAGGAGTAACGCGAGCTGACGTTGGTCACCGGCTCGCCGATCGTCTTCCATACCGCGCCGCCCCAGCCTGCATCGAAGGCGCGCATAATCATCTCGCCGGTATTCGTCGGTGGTGCGGAAGCGAGCCAGAATGGGTTGGGCGAACTGATGCGACCCGCGAAGTTCCGGACACAAATGTCAGGCATGTGCGGCAACCTCCGGAGTCTCTAAAATTGCAAGGGCGGCCCGCTTGCCCGCGGCGACGGCATCCACCACTTCGCGCCCGCCGTTCACGCAATCGCCGCCGGCAAAGTAGCGGGGATTGCTGGTGTGGCCGGTAAAAGGGTCTGCGACAATGCGCCCATCTCGCACTTCGATCCCGCGCAGCTCCCGGATGAGTTGCGTGAGCGGCGATTGGCCGATCGCGGGTACCAGCAGGTCGCAGGCGATCGTATAATGCGAATCGGGAATCGGGAGCAAAGTCTTGTCGAGCTGGCGCACCTGCACGGTATCCACCAGCAGACGGCCGTGCTCATTGCGCCGCACCGCAAGGGGCTGTCTGCGCCAGAGAAACTGTACGCCCTCCTGCTTGGCGTGCTCGTATTCGAAATCGAAGGCAGGAATTTCGTCCGCGCTGCGCCTGTAGAGAAGATAAACGGTCTCCGCGCCAAGGCGGCGCGCGGCATTGGCGGCATCAATTGCGGTGTTTCCCCCGCCGACGACAACAACTGTGCCGTGCAGTTCACGCAGGTGGCCGGTCTTGTAGGCGGCGATAAGCTCAAGCGCGTTCATCACACCCTCAGCATCCTCACCCGGAATACCAAGCTGCTGCATGGCGCCGAGACCGATGCCGAGAAACACATAATTGAACTCGGATTCGAGTTTCTCGAGATCCGCCTCAGAATCGATACTCACCCCGAAGCGAAACTCGACGCCGATGCGGCGGATCATCTCCACCTCGCGCAGGCTGTCCGCCGCACGCAGTTTATACTCTGCTACGCCATATGTATTCAGACCACCGGGCAAGGTGCGGCGCTCAATGATTGTAGCTTCCGCGCCGCGCCGCCGCAGCTCAGCGGCACACGCCAGCGATGCCGGCCCGCCGCCAACACAGGCCACCTTTATGTTCCGCGCCGCTGTGCTTGCCATCGGCGGCAACTCGCTCGCAGCATAAAACGCATCCATTGCGTGCCGCTGCAAAAGCCCGATCTGGATTGGCTGCCGGTTGTGCCAATGCATGACGCATGCGCCTTCGCACAGCACATCCACCGGGCAGACACGCGCGCAACTGGAGCCAAGGATGTTTGCATCAAGAATGCGCAGCGCGGCACCGCGCACATTGCCGGAGGCGATGCGCTTGATGAAACCCGGCACGTCAATGTGCGTGGGACACGCCGCCGTGCAGGGCGCGTCGAAACAGTTGAGGCAACGATCCGCCTCGATCACCGCAGCCTGTGGGGCAAGCGCCGGCTTGAGCTCGCTGAAGCGCGCGCGCAGTTGCGGATCGTCATGGATCGTTGCCGTGCTCATGTGAACCTCAGAGTACCGGAAAGCCTAGCGTGCCCTTCAAGCCGGAATAAATCAAGGCGCTCGCAATCTCCTAGGAAGCAACTAACGGTCCGTACAGGTCGGGGCGGCGGTCGCGGAAAAACTGCCAGGTGCGCCGGACCTCGGCAATCTCGTCCAGATTCAGATCGGCGATCAGGACCTCGTCTTTATCGCGTGAAGCCTGCGCTACAACCTGTCCGCGTGGATTGGCAAAGTAACTCGATCCGTAAAACTCGCCGATGTTCCACGGCGCCTCAACGCCGACGCGGTTGATGGCCGCAATGAAATAGCCGTTGGCCGCGGCGTGCGCCGGCTGCTCCAGCTTCCACAAATATTCGCTCAGTCCCGCCACTGTCGCCGAAGGATTGAAGACGATCTCGGCACCGTTCAGTCCCAGACAGCGTGCCCCCTCGGGAAAGTGCCGGTCATAGCAGATGTACACACCTATTTTGACGAAGCCGAGATCAAAGACGGGGTACCCCAGGTTTCCCGGCCGGAAGTAAAACTTCTCCCAAAAGCCTGGCGCCACGTGCGGAATGTGTGTCTTGCGATATTTGCCCAGATACGAGCCGTCGTTGTGAATCACAGCGGCTGTGTTGTAAAAGATGCCTTCCTGTTCGACTTCGTAAACCGGCACGACCATGGCCACGCGAAGCTCTTTGGCAAGGGAACGCATCAGCGAAACGGTAGGGCCGTCCGGAACCGGCTCTGTGGTTTCGTACCATTTCGCAGACTGTTCGGCACAAAAATACGGGCCGTTGAAAATCTCCTGCAAGCAAACAATCTGCGCCCCACCTGCAGCCGCTTGGCGGATGAAGCCCAGATGCTTCTCCACCATCGCCTGCTTCTGAACGGCGAGCGGTTCCGTGGCGGGTACAGCGTTGGACGCCTGGATAATGGCACATCGAACAACGCGGGACATTACGCTCCCTTCAAGAAGGAAAAGGTTGTGAGTCTTTGAAGTTAATAGAAAACCCCGCTGAGGGCAATGGGATTATGGCCGGATCAGGTGAAATCGCGTCGGTTTGACTTGAAACGCGGTAAATCCAATAATCTTGAGGCATGGACATCTACGAAGAAATCGTCGCACTGCAGCGGGCCGGGCGCAAGGGCGCTCTGGCCACCATTGTCAATGCGCGCGGTTCGATTCCTTCGTTCAAAACCGCAAAGATGCTGGTGCGTGACGACGGTTCTATCGCCGGAACGATAGGCGGAGGCTGCGTGGAGGCCGAGGTGTGGCAGGCGGCGCGCGACGTGATCGCCAACGAGAAGCCTTGCTCTCTCACCTTCGATCTAAATCAGGATCCCAAGTACGACACGGGCCTGGTGTGCGGAGGCACGCTGGAGATCTTCATCGAGCCGGTGCTACCGGCGCCGCTGCTTTACATCTTCGGCGCGGGCCATGTAGCGTTGGAGCTTTTCAAGGCAGCCAAAAATGCAGGATTTGAGGTCATCGTCGCCGACGACCGTGATGCGTACGCGAATACCGAGCGTTTTCCAGGCGCACGAGAGGTCATTGCCAAGGACTTCGATGAGGCATTCGCCGTACTGACACCAAGCGGATCTTCGTACATCGTGATCGCCACCCGCGGCCATCGCGACGACATGCGGGTTCTCCGTTGGGCCGTGCAAACGCAGGCCCGCTACATCGGCATGGTTGGCTCGCGCCGCAAAGCCATTACGGTAGTGCGCGAGCTAACTGCGGAGGGACTGAATCCGGAATTGTTTGAGCGGGTATACTCTCCCATTGGGCTGGACATTGGCGCCGTTACGCCGGAGGAGATTGCGGTTTCAATCGTTGCAGAGCTGATCGGCATCCGCCGCCATGCAGAACGCGCACTACCGCACATGAGCTGGCTGGATGGCAAAAAGCCTGCGGCTTTGAGCGTCGCTGACGAAGAATGCGGCAAGCCCGCCATTGCAAAGACGGAAAACTGATTGCAACCATGCCCATTCTAGGCGGATTGGTCCTGGCAGCGGGTGCATCTTCGCGCATGGGGACCGATAAGGCGCTGCTTCCCTGGCCTCAGGGCTCACCGGAAGGGTCGACACTGCTCTCCTCAGCCATTCTCGCGCTTAAGCCATTTGTGTGTTCGGTGATCGTCGTGGCAGGAAAAAATGCCGACCGCATTACCCCGGTCGCTGCAGCATGTGGCGCGTTCCTGGTCTCTAATCCGGCTCCGGAGCGAGGGCAGTTCAGTTCCCTCCAGATCGGATTGCGCGAGGTACTGGCCCGCGGCTGCGACGCCGCCATGATCACCCCCGTCGATTGCCCGCCGCTGGGCGCGGCCACACTGGAATTGCTGCACGCCGCGTTCGACAAGGCTCTTTCCCGCGGCCATTGGGCCGTGGCGCCGGAGAGCAGCGGCCGGCGTGGGCATCCGCTTTTTGCGGGCCGCGCGTTGATCGATGCCTTCCTGAACGCTCCGCTCACGAGCAATGCCCGCGAGGTGAAGCGCGCCCACGCGCAGTTCTTCGAGGCGGTTCAGGTGCCCGATCTTTACCTACCGGCAGACATGAACACGCCGGAAGAGTATGCGGCGGCTTCGGCCCGTGCACGCCAGGAAGCGCGCTAACTACGGCCGGTAAGCTGGCCAAGCGCGGCGCCCAGCGCATCGAGCGCCAGGTGGCTTGCGTGCATCGAGGCAGGTGGCAACCCGCCCACAGCTTGGAGCAACTCGTCTTTCTTAAGCGCCTTTGCCTGCGCCACCGTCTTGCCGCACACCAGTTCGGTGAGCGCCGAGCCACAGGCCATGGAGGCCACGCAACCCTTGGCTTGAAAACGAATCTCGCCGATCCGCTCGCCGGTGAGCTTCAGGCTCAGTTTGAGAATGTCGCCGCAGGCCGGATTCTCGATCTGCACGGACGCGTCCGCATCGGCAACCACGCCTGCGTTGCGCGGATGCTCAAAATGATCAAGAACCTGGCTGGAGTACATGCGGAAGAACCGGAGCCGGGAGGCTCATTGCGAGGCCTCAGCCTTGGCCTGCCTGGCCGTAACAATGTCGGTGACCAGGAACAAGTCCGTCAACAGCGCGCGCAGATGGATGGACGCGTTGAGATTGTCGATCAGCTGCGAGCTGATGATGGGCTGCGCCAGCACCAGCTCTATTGCAGCCACGGAGCTCTCAGCATCCCGCGCAAGCACGGCGAAAAACGCGTCGTATTTTTGCGCGGGTTTCAGCTTCAGCTCGCACAGCACCGACGCGCAACTCGCTTCCAGCGCACGCATGGCCGT
>JASHVE010000371.1 GCA_030039675.1 Acidobacteriaceae bacterium
CTCCCATCACCGCGCTGCTTCTGTGCGAATATGCCGCCCGAGGATGGGTCTTTCGGATGGACATGTTGAACTCAGCTTGGGCCTTCACCCAGCAACTGCGCCCGCAGGACTATGTGGCGATGATGACGTTCGATATGCGCACGCATATTGATGTGGACTTTACCCAGGACAAGCGTCAGGTCCAGCAGGCGATCCAGGAGCTGGGCGCCTCGGTGTTCATGCCCGCGGCCTTCAGCGAAACCAACGTGTTTGACGCGCTCTATGAGGCGATGGACAGGCTGGATCGGATCGAGGGCCGCAAATACATCATCCTCATAGCGTCAGGAATCGATTCCATGTCCAAGCTCACCTTCGACAAGATCCTCAAGCGAGTCAAGGAATCGCAGAACATCACGATCTACGCTGTCTCCACGGGGGGGCTGATGCGCGAGATGACCGAAGGTCGCGGCGGCATGGGGGCTCAGATGCGCGACATGGACTATCTCCAGGCCGACAACGAGATGCGCACCTTCGCCCAGTTAACGGGCGGCATGTGGTTTGAGCCCAAGTTCACCGGCGAGCTGCCGGATATGGTGAGGACCATCAACGACAATATCCGCGCCAAATATCAGTTGGTCTATCACCCCACGAATGCGAAGCAAGACGGCACCTACCGCAAGCTGCGCGTTGTTTTGGTGGATTCCGAAGGTCAGCCACTACGCATGCAGGACGAGAAACACAAGCCGCTCAAGTACGAGATCGTCGCACGCGACGGGTATCGCGCCAAACAGGAAGTGGAATAGCCGCAGGAACTGTCACAACCCTGCAATACCGGGCGTCGCGAAGAAACTCGCGACGCCTTTCTTCTTGCCTGTGCTTGTGACTGCCATCACCTCGTCAGTCTTCGCGTTAACGCTATGATCGAAAACTGTAAGGCTCTGCTGCTTGCGAGACCGCGGCTTCCACGCAGTTGCAACAGCGTCGGAGCCAGTGTTACGAGGAGGTGGAAGTATGCCTTCTGTTCCGGCAATATGGACGGTTTGGTTGGTGCTGTTGGTCTCGTTTTTCGCGCTGAAGATCTACATCTCCAGGTTGGGCCGCGATGAGGACGATGAACTCATCCTCGGAGAGTCGCACGACCGCGTGCGCGTCGAGCAAGCGATCATCACGGCCAAGTTGAACAAGGTCGAACCGATTGAGCGCTTGGTCCTGTGGGTCCTGGGTGCGACATCAGTGGTCGTGGCCGTCTACTACATCCACGACATGATCAGCCGGTTCAGGTAAGCAACGGTTCCGGAAGGGTGGTATTGCCGGCAGACGATTCCGCCCTTCCGCAAAACTCGTGGTTGCGCTATCTTCGACGAAACTCGGGGCGGCGAGTCCGCGAGCACAACACCCCTCTCCTCGTCTCCGAGGTTCTCCAGGAGCAGCACTTGCTCTGGCGCTCAGCCGCCGATCACGTTCAGATGAACCAGGATGTCCCGCACGTAGTAGGCCAGAACAATGACCGTCATACCTGCGACCATCCACTGCGCGACTCTCAGCACCGGTTCAACTTTTGACACTTTCGCTACAATCGCCGCCTGCGCAGTTTTCTCATGTTCGAAAGAGTCGTCAAGGAAGATCTGATCCTCTTCGTCGCGGGTCAGGCTCGTGCGGTAAAGATAGAGCGCGGCCATGACGGCGACTAAGGCGCACCAGATCGTCCACATCACCGGAGCGAATGTCATACCCACCTCCACAGGTTTGGCGGGTCCCAGGTACCGGCGAGTCCGTATTGGGAGCCGCGGTCTCGGGGCAGTGGGGCCTGTCGGTTGATCATGATAGCCCCGTTTTGGTGCGATTGTCCGTCCCGATTTGCTAATTTGAAGGCTCTTTACGGAAAAATGTCCCCATTCGAGCCAGGATCGTTACGGGTCTGGACTGGGGTAAGGATTCTGCGACCACAGGATTTCCGACGCATCCAAGTGAAAAGCCGTGCGCGGGACTTGTTTCCCGGCCTGCCGGAAGGTAATCTGGTGGTAACGGCATTTCGAGCCGCTGGGAGAAGTTATGGCCACTGCTACCATTGCACCAAGCCAGGAAACCACGAAGAAACCGCCACTTATCCTTACGCCACAGGCCGTCGCCAAGGTGCGCGAGATCATGGCTACGCAGGATCCACTGCCCGCAGGACTGCGCATCGGCGTGGTTGGCGGAGGCTGTTCCGGTTTTCAGTATTCGATGGCTTTTGAAAACCAGAGTGGAATGATGGACAAGGTCTATAGTTTCGACGACCTGAAGGTCTTTGTCGATGCTACTTCACTGATGTATCTGAACGGCTGCACAGTGGATTATGTCGAAACCCTGGAAGCGGCTGGCTTCAAGTTCGACAATCCCCAGGTGAAGTCGACCTGCGGCTGCGGCTCATCCTTCAGCGTATAACTTCTTCGCTGCATGACAGTTGCGCATGAACGCCCGTCCCGGAAGTGGTGCGGGCGTTTGTATTTGCGGCGTCTCCGGGACTTTTCAGGGTTTTATTGCGGGGGCGCCGACGTGTCCGGCGGCAAGGACGGTGTCGATATCGAGCCGGAGTTCAATCCGTTGCCCGGAGTGGTCGGCGTGCCGGGCGTGGTAATTCCGGGGATGCCGACCGGGCTCGACATATTGCTTGCCGGTTGGCCGATAGTTCCGGTGTTCCCGCCAGCCATCACCTTCATGTCCATGAGCGGATCGTAGGTGAACTCCCACTCGTTGTAGTGATCCTTTTTCTTGTAGATCAGGATGGACTGCTTCGAGCTGGCGGGCGAGAAGCCGATGATGCCCGCCCCGCCAAACGTTTGCCCAGTAGGACCACCACCCGTTCCTCCGGTAGCGGAAGCGCTGTTGCCTGATGAATCCGTGCTTCCGCTTGTTGGGGCGGCGCCGTTCGTAGAAGCTGAGGTGCCGTCTGTAGATCCCGAAGGCGGGGCGGCGGTGTTGGTCGTAGACGACGTGGGGGAACTGAGGATCGAGCTGCCGCCGCCGAATGAAGAGCCGAAGCCGCTTCCGCCGGAGGAGTTGAACAGGCCGCCAGACGTTCCAGCCCCATTCGCGCCATTGAGTCCATTGCCGCCGCTCGGCCCGATACCGGCAATCGACCCACCGGTGCTGAGAGGCTGCCCGAAGAATCCCATAGCCGTGGGAGTCTTATTCTGCCCAAACAGGATCGGCGTCCAATCATCCTTGCCCGTGATGGGGTCGATGTACCGCTTGCGCAGAAAGCGAATCTCGTTCGTCTTCACGAGCGCGTCCGCGTTCGGCGGGTAGGCGTGGAACTTCCGGTAGTAAAGCTGGATGGCGCGAATGTACTGCTTGCCCCGCTCCATCGTCTCCACGTCGCGGTCGCGCTGGATCGAGCGGGCGACGCTCGGTGCAGCGACCGCGAGAGAAAGCACCAGGATCGCCATCAGGAACATAACCGCGAGCAGCAGGTAGCCCTCTTCGGAGGGCTTACGGAGATTCCTGAGTGCATGCATCCTCTGCGGGCCTTTGCTATGTCGACGGCTCCCTGTTGGTCGCGTCGACTTGAAGTTGCCGGCTTCGGGACACGGTAACTCAGGAATCGCTATAGGAGCGCGCCGGACTGTAACTGCGTTCTGCATCTGTCAATCGCTTAGTTTGCCGACAAGGTCAGTGTCTGCGTGTTGTTGTATCCCATGTCGGTCACTTCCACGCTGGCCGGCTTGATGGCGCCGACCTTATAACGGTGATCGACAATCTGGCCGGTGGTGGCCATGAAAATATCATCTCCGTGCACGAAAAATGCCTCGAGCGACTTGTCCTTAGTCTCGCTGTAGCCGAAGTACTTCAGATCGATGTCCGGTGGCTTGGGCGGAGCCGGCGGCTGTGCGGCGATCAGGTCGGGTTGGCCCGGCTTATTAGGACGCGGCGGCTCGATCGGCTTAGGGATAGACACCGGCGCGGAAGCGGCCGAGAAGATATTCCGTCCCGTCCCGCCGTAATCCACGTCTTCACTCTGCGCCAGCTTGTCAAAGTGCAGTGTGGGATCGATGCCATCGTTACTAAGCTTTTGCGCGTCCTGGGCGTTAGGAGTGGGTGTGTTTGCAGTGGTCGTGCTGCCGTTCACGCGCACTGTTCGCGCCGCCGGGTGAGCGACCGGGGGCGGGGCAGGCGCGGCAAAGTTCTGGTAGAGCTCGTAGCCGCCGACTCCAGCGATAACCACCAACAGCGCGATCAGGATGTACACCTGCTTCTTGTTTTCGGTTCCCAGCTGAAGGGCCATGATTATTCACCCTCCGTGCCGGCTACGGGTGCTGTAGCGTCTCCCGCGGCCGGTGTGGCCGGCAATCCGCTGGCCGCGGCATCGGCGGGCCGCAGCCACGTGGAGACCCGCATGCGCAGGCTGACCAATCCACCCTGCTGCCCGGTGAGATTCATTGCCCGGATCACGAAGAAGATCGGGTCACGTTCCAGGCTATTGATAAACCGCATAATCGCTGGATAGTCGCCGGTGATTCCGGCATCCATCGAGATCTCAGTGAGCCCGGAACTCTCGGCTCCCTGGGTGTACTGCATCCGCGTCAGCCGCACGCCGGAGGCCACAGCCAGATCGCTTACACGGTTCGAAATCGATGAGTAGTTGGGCGGGATGCGCTTTTCGAAGAAAGCCTTCATCGCCTCTCGCGATCTGTCGACGCGCTTGTCGAGACCGCGCAGAGGTGCGGTTTGAAGATCAATCACCCTCAGCTCCGTCTGCTTTTCCTTTAAAACGTCGGAGGAGTGGCTGTCGATCGCAGCCCAGTCGAGGCCGAGCCGGACGGCGAGCGTAATCGTCACCGCAAGCAGCACGGCGAAGCCAACGTAATGCCAGGTAAGCGGCGAAGTGAGGCGCTCGCGCCAGAGGGAGGGCCGTTCGCTGCTCATTGCGGACCTCCCTTGCCGTGCGCGGAGTCGCCGGCCGGATTCGACCCTGGCGACGGAGCCGCATTGACTGGCGGTATATAGGGTTTGCGGCCCGCGCTGTGGCTGAAGCTCGGGACCCTGCGTTCGGGCTGCGGCCGATTGCCGGAGTCGTCGCCGGCCGAGGCCACTTCGTCTTTCCGCTGGGCGTGGGTTCGTTCTTCAGGTGTGGGCGGAATGTAGTCGGCTAGCAGATCGAACTCAAACCGATTCGATACGCTTACCGGCTCCATCCGCTGGTTGGGTCCGTTATTGCTCGATTCCGCATTTTCCCCGATGATTCTGGGCAGCATGAACCGCTTCGAGTGCTCGAGGTTGCGCATCAGATCAATGGAAAGATCGTGCGGCCCCAGCACGCGCAGGTGAAGTGTGGTCTGGCCGTCTTTGGCGCGCACCGGCTCGAGCTGCGTCACCTGCACGCCTGCCGGCAACACCGTCTCGAGATTTTCCATGGCCAGCGTCCACGAGAATGCCTTCTCGTCGAAGAGCTGGTTCAGCATTGCCACCTCGCTCATGAACTGGGCGTTCTCCGGACGGCGCATGATCGCTTCATAGCCTTGCCGCTCGTTGGTGATCCGGGCAACGTCCGCATCGAGCGAGTGCTCTTTGGCGCGCGCTGCCTCTGCCTTCTGGTGCAAGGCGTGCAGGCCCAGCAACAGCCCAAGGGAGATGACGGTCAGCGCAGCCATGGAGACGCGGAGCCTCTTCATGGCCGGTCCGAGATCGGCGTAGGGGCGGGTGGCGAGATTGAGAGTAATCCGCATCAGCTCGCCCCCGCCAAAGCACCGGCTACGGCAGCGATGCTTTCCTGCCCCAGCGAAGTGAGCATGCCGCTCGCAGGCCGCGGCGCAAGTTCGATCACTTCCAGCGCCGGCGCCGCAACCCAGGCGGCGAACTCCCGGATGTCGCGATTCCCCGCATAGTACAGTCTTCGCGGAGGTGCTCCCAGCTTGTCCTCGTAGTAAGCGGCGGCCACTGCGATATCGCGCTGGATCTCCGCAATGCGCTCGGCGGCTCCGAAGGGAAGATCGAGCGTGCGATAGAGCAACAGGTCCTGGCCATTGGCGATGAGCGTGGTGATGCACGATCCGCTCAGGTTCGCGGCCAGGATAGCCTCCATCGGGCCAGCCATCTCCAGCGCCGCGAGGCTCGAGGACAGGACCGCGCCCGGCTCGTAACCGGCGGTGCGCACCGACGTTTCGTACTCGGCCAAGATTGGCCCCGGCAGCACGGCAATCAGCACCTTCCACTCGCCTCTGCTCTGCGCCAGCACCTGGTAGCTCACTCCTGCGTGCTCAATATCGAAAGGAACCATCTTGCGCAGACGGAAGCGAATTACCGGAAGCGCTTCCTCTGATTTGGCGGGAAGGGAATCGAAGTCCAGTACGAACACCCGCACGACCGTATCGGGTAACACAAGCGTGACGGCGCGCGTCCGCGGCGAAACCTGCTCGAGCGCCGCGCTTATCGCATCCACCACAACTTCCGGCGCGCGCAGATTCGCCTCATCGATGCCGGGAACCAGCGCTCCTGCCGGCAATGCTGCAAATGCGTAGACGGGCGCGTCGCTGCTGGCCGATCCTCCGCGCTTCGCGGCTGCGGACGGCCGGACAGCCGCCAGCACGCCATCAGGCGAAAGCTCAACCGCGGCCGATGGGCGCCCGCCGGATTGCGGGGTGGCACTCACCTTGTTCAGGAATGTCGCCATTAACGCGAGGCCTCAATGAACGTGACTTTGTTGATCTCCTTGAGCGTGGTCAGGCCGCGCCGCACTCGCTCAAGCGCCGACTCGCGCAGGAAGGTCATGCCTTCTTTCTGGGCCAGCTTGCGCACTTCTGAGGTGGGCTTCTTTTCGAGAATCAGCTCTCGGATCGGATCGGTCAAGTCCAGCAACTCGTGAATCGCCGTCCGGCCACGGTACCCGGTGCCGCCGCACTCCATGCAGCCGGAGCCCTCGCGGAAGCCGAAGCCGCGCCATTCAGACAGATCCAGGCCGCTGGTGATGAGCTCGTGGTCGTCGTAGTAAACCGTGCGCGCGCAGTACTCGCAGATGGTGCGCACCAGCCGCTGCGCGAGAATGCAGTTGAGCGCAGAGACAAAGTTGTAGGCTTCGACACCCATGTTCAGGAAGCGGCCCAGCACATCGACCACGTTGTTAGCGTGGACGGTGGTGAAGACGAGGTGGCCGGTGAGCGCGGAGTTGATGGCGATCTGCGCCGTCTCCTGGTCGCGGATCTCACCGACGAGAATCTTGTCCGGGTCATGGCGCAGGATGGAACGCAGGCCTCGCGCGAAGGTGAGGCCTTTCTTCTCGTTCACCGGAATCTGCGTGATGCCGCGGATCTGATACTCGACAGGATCTTCAATGGTAATGATCTTGTCTTCGTCGCTCTTAATCTCGTTGAGCGCCGCGTAGAGCGTGGTGGTTTTGCCGGAACCGGTGGGGCCGGTGACGAGCACCATGCCGTAGGGTTCGCGAATGTAGCGGCGGAAGCGGCGCAGATCGTCTTCGGCGAAGCCGACCACGTCGAGCGTGAGGTTCTTGAACTTCTCGCTCATCGACTCTTTGTCGAGTACGCGCAGCACAGCGTTCTCGCCATGTACCGTGGGCATGATGGAGACGCGGAAGTCGATGAGCCGGCCCTTGTAGCGCACGCGGAAGCGGCCGTCCTGCGGGACGCGGCGCTCGGCGATATCGAGTTCGCTCATGATCTTGATGCGGCTGAGGATGGTGGAGTGGTGCTCGCGCGCGATGGGCGCCATCGCCGCCTGCAGCACGCCGTCGATGCGGTACTTTACAACTACGGAATCGTCGTTCGTCTCGATGTGAATATCCGAAGCGCGGCGTTCGAGAGCGGTGAAGATCGTCGTATCCACGAGGCGGATGATCGGGCTAATATCTTCTTCGCTGGTCAGCTTCTCAATGGAGATGTTTTCGTCGGCGTTCTCTTCGCCGGTGACCACATCGAAGGTGAGTCCTTCGCTGGCTTCGTCGAGAACGCGTTGCGACTGCTCGGTCTTTTTCAACAGATCGGTGATCTGCGAGAGCGTGGCTACACGCGGAAGAATGCGCTGACCGAGCAGCCCGGCAATCTCATCGAGCACCATCAGCCGCGAGGGGTCGCTGACGGCGATCGCCAAACCGTCCGGCCGCTGCTCGATGGGCACGAAGTTGTAGCGGAACATCAGCTCCACTGGGACGGTGCGCAGCAGGTCGTGCTGGATTTTGAAGTTCTTCAGATCGACGAACTCGGCATGATAGCGGCGCGCGAGCGCTTCAGCCTGGGCGCGCTCATCGCCGGGCATAGGAATCGGAAGCGTAAGGACATTCGTGTCGGCCATTTCGTTTTATCCTGCGGCCCCGCCGGCCTGGCCCAGCGAAAAGATGGGCAGGTACAGCGAGATGAGAATGAAGACCACGACCACGCCCATGATGACAAGAATGGCGGGTTCGATCAGTGCCAGCGCAGCGGTCAGAGCCGTGGCTACGTCCTCTTCAAAAAACTCGGCCACGGAGTTGAGCATCTGCGGCAGCGCGCCGGTCTGCTCGCCTACTGTGATCATATCGGTGGACAGCTGCGGGAAGACGTCCGTCAAGGCAAGCGATTCGGCCAGGCTTTTACCTTCACGCACTGTCGTGATGGACGAGCCTACGGCCTTCGAAACCCGCCGCGACGAGATTGATCGCGCCGCGGTTTCGAGCGAGGGAACCAACGGCAGGCCGCCCGTGAGCAGGGTCGACAGCGTACGCGCAAACAACGCGACCTGGTACTTGAGCCAGATTTTGCCGAAGACCGGCATGCCCACCCGCACGCGGTCCACAAAGTCCCGCCCGCGCTCAGTGATGGAGAAGCGGTAGACCCCGGCCACCATAGCCAGCGCTCCCAGTGCCAGCCAGAGGATGTTGTGCTGCATCCATTTGCCGAAGGCCAGTAGCGTAAGCGTGAGGGTCGGCAGCTTGCTGCCCATCTGGTCGTAGAGCTGCGCAAACTGCGGCACCACTACTGTGAACATGAAGGTCATGAGCCCGCAGACCAGCGTGAGCAGAACGCCGGGATAAATGAGCGATCCGACGAGCTTTTTCCGTAGAGTGAGCGTGACCTTCTGGAAGTTGACGTACCGGTCAAGCACCTCCTGCAGATTGCCGGACCGCTCGCCGGCCAGCAGGGTAGTGGTGTACATCGGCGGGAAACCGCTCTGCGCCTCGAAGGCTGCTGAAAGCGCCTCGCCGGTCTTCACGCGGTTGGCCACATCGTCGAGCTGCCCGGCAAACTGCGAGCTTTTCTGGATCTTGCCAAGCATCTGCAGCGAGCCCAGAATGGGCAGGCCGGCGCGGATGAGCGTGAGAAACTGCTGGTTGAAGATCAGGAATGGTTCGAGCTTTACCTTGCGCCGGCGGCCCAGCCCGCTGACCCCGCCCCGCGCGCGCACACTGAAGACGTGGTAGCCGGCATGCGTGAAGCGCAGGCGCAGCTCTTCCGCAGAGGCTGCCGTCTGCACCTGTTCCTGCATCCGGCCGCGCTCATCGGCCAGTTTGATGACGAACTCTGCCATGGTTCCGGTTACCGGTTTAGCGCCGTCCGCGGCGCCCGCCCGTCTCTAAGATCGTTCCTGCTCAAGGGTATCAGGATCGGCAATTGGATAGACGAGGCAGCAAGCGCTAACGTTCGGCGTGGTCAAGGTGGGGACAGGTTCGCCCCCTCAGGCCAGAAGTGGAACTCGTTCGACCAAGGCGGCAGCTGCGAGGGTCTTGTCCAAGGTTGCAAAAGGCAAGCTTTCGCGGATTGCGAGCGCCAGATACGCAGCATCGTAGACCGTCAACCTGTGCCTCCGTGCCAACTCGAGCAATGGCCCATCGGTTCGTTGCACGTCAATCTGGATCCTGAGTTGAGAGATTTGAAGCAGGAACTGCATTGTGCCCTCGCTCGAGATCCACCCGCGCCGCTCACCCATGAGCAGAATATTGCGCACCTCATACCACCAAAGCTCGGGTACGAGCGCGATTTCAGATCCCGTCATCAGCAAATCCGCTGCCCGAACAGCAACCGGATGCTGACTTTCGTCCGCAAAGGCCCAAGCGAGGGTCACCGAGGCATCCAGAACAAACGCCATCCTTGCTTTTACCGGCGTCCTTCATCGCGCGCGGCGAGAATCTCCTCCACCGTCATCGATCCAATCCGCTTGCGTAACTCACGTATTTGCTCGAATGCCTGCTTAGCCCGTTCGGCGTCGAATTCCCGCTCCGGTTGAATGCGCGCGATTTGCTTACCATGACGCGTGATGATGATCGTCTCGCCTCTTTCGACCTCGTCGAGAAGGCTGAGGAACCGGGTTTTGGCCTCAGATGCCTGTATCGACTGCATATCGACCGGTCGGATTGACCAGTTCAATAGTAGCACGGAACTTAAAATCCGTTTGCAACCAGCCAGGCTTCGGTGAGCTCAAAGTCGTGAACTTCGGCCGATTTTTGGGATTCCTGCAGCCGGGCTGCGGCTAGTTTGACCAGGACATCTGCCTCGATGTTGACCGGCGCGCCTGCGCGGAGCGTGTGCAG
>JASHVE010000372.1 GCA_030039675.1 Acidobacteriaceae bacterium
ACCGAGAAAGACCCTGACGCCGAAGAGCACGACCTCACCGTGCACTCGGTCACCGTGGAAGAATTTGAGCGGATGATGCTGGACGGGGCGATCCGCGACAACTGCACCGTCTCAGCCTGGGGGCTCTACCTGATGTGGAAGGCTCGGCAGGCGGTCTCCCTAACTGCGCAGGTCTAACCGGGAATTACGGAAGGGCAACCTTGCTTTCGCGAAAACTCGTGCAAGGCCCTATCAAAAGTCACGAGCGTCGCACCGATTTCCTTCGCATAGGCCAGGAGCCAGCAATCTCCCACCGACTTTGAGGCTGGTTGTGCGGCGAAGGGTTCCGTGAAATGGCGAAATGCGGTGTCCACGCTGCGCGGCTCAGGGTAAAACTCCACGCGCGGATCTTCGAGCCAACTATCGTACACTTTCCACGCCTTTCGCAGGATCAGCACCTGTTCGCCCATCACCGACGCATTTGTCAGAAGGCGCAGAAGGCCGATCTGTGTATAGCGGGAAAAGACGAGTTTAGCGTCGACTGGCAGGTATTTTAGCCAGTTCCAGGAATCGGCACTGTGCGAGTGGTTGGCCACCGACAGCGCCAGCCACACGTTGAGATCAGGAAAAAACAAGGTCATGCGGATTTTCGTCTTGAGGAAACTGGGGACCCAGTTTCCCTGCCCCGCGAACGAGTGGTCCCGTCAGCAGCCCTTTCTTTCCGGAATCCGCATAAGTCTGCTCGATTGCTCTTATGATGAGCGAACGAATCGAGACACCAGACTTCTCAGCCCTGCGCCGCAACCGATCATGCAGCGATTCTGGAATATCGACAGTGGTTCGGATAGGCATGACATAAGTATGTCACAACTGACATGAACACGCCTATCCTCGCCCTTAAGTGGAAGAAATTGTGTCTGCCCGTTACGCCCGCTTCTCCACCGGAACCCACGGCGTGGGATAGGCCGGCCCGATGTATTCGGCACGAGGGCGGATGAGGCGGTTGTCGTCCAACTGCTCGATCACATGCGCGGCCCAGCCGGCGATGCGGCTCACTGCGAAGATGGGTGTAAACAGATCGATGTCAATGCCCAGCGTGGTGTAGGTCGACGCGGAGTAGAAATCCACGTTGGCGTTGAGCCTTTTTTCCTTGTTGATGTAGAGCTCGATGGCGCGCGACATCTCGAACCACTTCGGCTGTCCTGCGTCTTTGCAGAGTTTTTCGCTCATGCGGCGCAGGTGGGTGGCGCGCGGGTCCTCGGTCTTGTAGACGCGATGGCCGAACCCGGAGACCTTCTGCTTGGCGGCCAGCATCCCCTTCACGTATTCCACAGGATCGGCGCCGGCCTTGTCGATCGCCAGCAGCAGCCGCATCACCGCCTCATTGGCGCCGCCATGGAGCGGCCCCTTGAGCGCACCGATAGCGCCCGTAATCGCGGAGTGGATGTCGGAGAGAGTCGCGGCGATGACGCGAGCGGCGAAGGTAGAGGCGTTCAGTTCGTGGTCGGCGTGGAGGATGAGGGCGGTGTCGAGAGTGCGGGTCGCGGTTTCGGAGGGCCTTTCGCCGTTGAGCATCCAAAGAAAGTTGCCCGCATGCGTGAGAGAACGGTCTGGTGGAACGATTTCCTTACCCTTGCGGATCCGGTCGTAGACGGCCACGATCATGGCGATCTGCGAGGTGAGATGATAGGCTTTGCGAACATTAGCGTCGTGGGTGTTGTCCTTTTCATCGGCGTCGTAAAAACTCAACGCCGACACCGTAGTTCGCAGCACCTCCATCGGTGTGGCGGTATTCGGGAAGCCGCGCATCAGGTCGATGACACGAGGGTCGAGGCTTCTGGCCTGCGCCAGTTTCAACGTAAACTCGCGCAGCGCGGTCTGGTTGGGCAGAAATCCGTTCCACAGCAGGAATGTGGTTTCCTCGAAGGTCGAGTGCTCAGCCAACTCGTGGATGTCGATTCCGCGGTAGGAGAGGACGCCGGCTTCTCCATCGATCCAGCAGATTCCCGAGTTGGCAGCAACGATCCCTTCCAGACCCTTTCCAACGACAACGGTTGCCATAACCTTTACATCTCCTGATTCTTCTTGCGGTTCCTTAAATAGCCGTGAGTATCCGGGTCTCTAAAAAGTTCCCGGAGCGAAAAAAGCGCAGTCATGATGTTTATAACTGAGCCATTCCATGGTTGTCACGGAGAGCGGTACGCGGCCGTAACCCGGGGTGCAGAAACCGGAAAATCGCAATTCTGTGCACAACCGGCCTTTACTTCGGCTATCCTGCTTAGGTCCCCAGAGGGGCTCGGAGTTTGGCCTCTGAAGCTCAATGTTGGCAACAGGCGAGCGGAGCTCGTCTCCGCCGGCAATGAGAAGGATCTATAAGGAAAATTCTCGCTGGAAACGCGTCTAAATTTAAGGGCGCCCTAGTTCCCGGAGCGGCCCTACCAAAGACTCGCCGCAGGACGAAAGGTAAGAAATGAGCGAAATCGACGAAACTCCCAGGACCTACTCCGGCGCGCTGCTGGCTGCGCTGGCGGTTTCATTGCTGGCTGCGATTGGCGGCCTGATCTGGTGCGCTACCCTTGGCAGCCGCATCACCACCCAGCAGGCGGAGCTGGCCGAAGCCAAGCAGGAAAACCTGAAACTCGCCGCCGATCTTCGCGAGACCGACGCCCGGCTGCGCGTGACCGCCGATGAGTTGGGCAAGTCCCTGGGCCTTACGCAAAAACAGCTCGATGCACGCGCCCAGGAGATTATCCGCCGCGAGCAGGCTGACAACGCGCGGCTGCAGTCGGCTCAACAGCAGACGGCGCAGCAGGTGACCGCGGTTTCAAGCGATCTGACCAACGTGAAGAGCGATGTAGGGGGCGTGCGGACCGACCTGGGTAAGACCCAGACCGACGTAGCCAGCGCTCTGAGCCAGCTGCAGAGCGTCCGCGGCGACCTAACCGACACGAACAGCGTCATCGCCCGCAACCACGACGAACTGGTGCAGCTGGAGCACAGGGGCGACCGCAACTACTACGAGTTCACGCTGAACAAGGGACAGAAGAAGCCGGTAGGAACCGTGAGCCTGGAGCTGAAAAAGACCGACCAGAAGAAGAGCAAGTTCACGCTCAACATCTACGCCGACGACAAGACCTACGAAAAGAAGGACCGCAACGTGAACGAGCCGCTGCAGTTCTACAGCGGCAAAGATCCGGCGCTATACGAGATCGTGGTGAACACCATCAACAACAAGAACCAGATCTCCGGTTACCTCTCGACGCCCAAGAGTGCGCCGGTTCCACCCACAGCCTCGCCTTCAGGCCAATAACGGGTTGCCGCTACCGGTCCATGATTGCCGGTCCATGATTGCCGATCCTGGACTAGTGTGGTGAGTCCTAAATTCGTCGAAGAGCAACCGCAGGTCCTTCGACTCCGTTTACCGCAAAAAACGCGGCAAACTCCGCTCAGGATGACAGTGCATTTGTAATGCGAATTAATGACTCAGCACACTAGCGATCCAGCACGGGAACGTGCGGCGTGAGCACCACGCTGGGCTGGTAGCGAAAGGCAAAGGTGAAGTTCAGGTCCTTGCGGGCGTCCCAATCCTGCTTGGAGAGCTTGAAAGCGGAGACGACGGTCCCCTCCACGGTCTGCCCAGGCTCGATGGTTGTGTCCAGCGGAAGCGCCTTTTCGTGCGGCACGGGCATGTCGGGATAGGCGAGAAAGACGCGGTTATAATCGGTCGCCGATGCGGCGTAGCTGGAGTGGATGCCGTCCGGCAGCGTGGCATTCGTCAGCATGCTCAAAAGAAACACCGGGCCTGGGCTCTGGTTGCGCAGCCTCACGTGCGTAAAAACATAAACCTGGTCGAAGCTTTCCTGGGGCATGGGAGCGCCGTTCGCGTCCAAGCCTGAAGTTTCGGTATGCATCGCGTGCGCCGTCACGCTTAGGATGTCGCCTGCAACCACTGGCGGCTTTTCCCCGGTGATGATGTAGGCGGCAATCGCCAGCGAAACCAGAATCGTCGCAACGACAGACGCCACGATCACGTGACTGGTGCCTTTGGTAAACGACTCGCCGCGCGCGGCGTCGTCCAGCTCTGTATCGTCCTGTTGCAGCAGACTCATCGCGCACCTATCTTAGCGCCAACTGCAACGACAAGCCACGATTTCGTGAAGAGCGGGCTTATATTTCGTACTGTAGGCCCTGTTACCAATCTCCAGGCTTTGCGATGGTTAGCCCGTTGGACCCGATTACCGGGTCTGGAAACTGGCTGACTCCGAGGTATGGCCCGAAATGCCTCACATGCGTTGCCAGATTCTGTAGATCCTTTGACGGGTGAACCACAGGAGTAAGAAGTGTGACCGGCAGCTTAAGTTCCTGGACGACGATGCGCAATGGCTCTTTCAGATCAGTATCGTTCGTGACGATCGCCGCGTGTTCATAGACGCCCATGAGACCATCACGCACCAGATGAACGCCGAGATTCACGTCCGAGCCCTTCTCCTCTGTCTTGACCACCCTGATGAATTCAGGAGCAGGATGAGGCGTCGGGCCTGGAGGAAGAAATTCCAGCGGCTGGGCAAGAAACATCGATGTGTTGGTTACTTGAAATCTGCCGAAAAACACATGCAGATTGGGTATGGTCGATAGCGCCGTCAAATAGCTGTTTTGATCTTTGGGAGCGGTCGGTTTGCGGCGGGCAGAGACTCGGGCCGTATAGTAGTTTATGGCTGCAATATCGCAGGACCTCGGAAGAGCGGCCTGACACAGCGCATGGAGGTTAAGCCACTTGAATCGTGTACCTTTTAATGCGCAATAGTAGAGATTGAACCCATCTACATAAACGATCGTTTTCACGCCCAGCATTCTATACGGTATATGCAAAAGGCCGCTGCGCTTCTGCGCAACGGCCTCTGGGCCTACGGCACGCCGTAGGTAAGCTTACTCCTAGTTTGCAGCGGCCGAAATCAAGTGTCAATACCTTTTATTACCTTTTATTACCACCAAACTACTATGGCCTGGCCCGCAACCCCGCCAGGAACTCCTCAGCCCCGCGCGTGTTCAGCACGTCTTCGGGCGTGAGCCAGGCGCGGCGCAACTGCCGCACGCCGTAACCCAT
>JASHVE010000373.1 GCA_030039675.1 Acidobacteriaceae bacterium
CGCGAGATCATGACGCCGCGCCAGAAGATCTTTTCACTGCCTTCCACCATGACCCTCGAAGAGGCCTGCGCTCGCGTAATCGCCCGCCATCACTCGCGCATCCCGGTCTACGATGAATCGCGCGGCCCGGAACACATCGTCGGCGTCGTCTACTTCCGCGACCTCGCCCGGTTGGTCTATTACCGCACGCAGAATCCGATCATCGTGAGTGAAGGGCAGCGCACCGCAGCACCCGTCGAATCCGGCGCGGGGAGCAGGGAAGAGCCAACGCGGATCGTGCCTGCGGGTCCTCAGCCGGATCTCCGCCTCTCGCAGATCATGCGGGAGGTCATCGTAGTTCCTGAAACCAAATCGGTCCTCGATCTCATCCGCGAATTTCAGCAGCGGCGCCGTCATCTGGCCATTGCGGTCGACGAGTACGGCTCCATCGTCGGCCTCGTCACCGCCGAAGATGCGATCGAGCAGCTCACCGGCGAATTCGAAGACGAGTTCGATTCTCCTTCGCATCCCGTCCTTACCACGGCGGGCGGCGCGGTCGTGATGGATGGCAGCGTGAATCTGCGCGATCTTGAAACGCAGATGCAGTGGAACCTGCCGCGCGATGGCGGCGTGGAGACGCTGGCCGGTTTCTTGCTCTATCGGCTCGGTCACATTCCGCAGGTAGGCGAGTCGGTCATCTTTGAAGACCGCCGGCTCACCGTGGCGGAAATGGATGCGCGCCGCATTGCGAAGATACGCGTAGAGCCACTGACTCCCGCAGCCGAGCCGGCGAGCTAGTGTCGTGTCCCAAAAGTTCACCGCATAATTGCTTTGTCATCCTGAGCGGAGTTTGGCCGTTTTTGGGCCAAACGGAGCCGAAGGACCTGCGGTTGTTTTTCCGCGAACTTCGGAGACACCACACTAGGGCGAATTTCAAAATCCACCTTGTGACAGGCCACGACTTCAGTGCGCGCCGAGAAAAGTCTTTGCCGGGGCCTTGTAACAGGGCACGAGTTTACTCGTGCCGAAACTGATTGAACATTGCCGGGCTTTACAGCGGTTCCGCAGTTGCTATAACCCGAAGCCACAGTTGCAAAGTGGTATTTTCCTCAAGAAAATGCCGCCTTCTCCAGTTCTAGCGAGGGCACATAAACTGTGGAACCGCTCTAGCCCCTGCGGGATTTAAAGTGAGCGTAGCCCTCCACTGAAACACGCACTAGAAAATGAAACGCCCATCCGCTGCGGCGAACCACAGCGGAATGGGCGCAGACGCTGTTTCTCAATAGTACCCAGGTCCCGCAGGCGGCGGACCCTGACGGAATGACTGCTCGTATCCGGCGCGGAATCCATGCCGGTACTCTTCAATCGCAGGCGGCGGCACCGGCGGATTCCGGAATCGCGGATGCCGGTTCACATCGGGCGCGTAACCGTGGTTGATGTCGCGCCGTGCCGCATCAACGCCGTCGTGATAACCCTGTTGCGCGGCCGGGCTGAATGCAGGTGGAGGCGGTGGAGGCGCCGCATACACGACCGTGGTCCGGTGCGAACATCCGGCCAGGGCCAGCGGCAGCAACAAAGCTGCCAACGCAATAAGCTTTTTCATATTCCTACCTCGTAGAAAGAGTCTTTCGTATCTGCCCGCCACTGTTCCGGCGCGGCGCTTTTCTTCTTGAACACGCATTCGGCAAAAGTGTTGCACTCCGCTCTGCTCCATACTCTCGGACCAGGGCGTGAGATGCGGAACGCGTTGAAGAAAACGCTGCATCGAAGAAGTGCGCTTGGCGTCGAGCGAACGTTCGGTGGGCATTCGCCGGCAATGAGGCAACCTATTTGTCTTTATCATCCTCGACGCCGCTGCGCGTGATCGAGGGCGTACGGGAGAATGTTTCAAAGCTGTCGAACGGGCCCTGCCCGCTGATTTATCGTGAAGTCAGCCCATGAAGCAGACTCTCACGCGCCTCTTTCTCACGCTTCCCGTCGTTTGGCTCGTGGTCTCGCTCGTCTTTCTGCTCATCCATCTGGTGCCCGGCGATCCGATTCTGCAGATGCTCGGCGAAGGCGCCACGCCGGCAGACGTCACCGCCCTGCGTCACCAGTACGGCCTGGACCAGCCGCTCACCACGCAGTACATCCGCTACTGGTCCGGTGTTCTCCACGGCGACCTCGGCAACTCCATCCGTCTGCACGACTCTGTCACACATCTCATCCTTGAGCGCTATCCCTACACGCTTGCTCTCACAGTAGCTGCGCTGGTCCTCGCGCTCATCCTTGCTCTTCCCGCAGGCATCTTCGCCGCTCTGCGCCGCGGCCGCGTTGTCGATCAGGCTCTCTCTGTTGTCAGCCTCTTCGGGTTGTCCGTTCCCGGCATCGCGCTCGGCCCCATCCTGATCCTTGTTTTTTCCATTGCTCTTGGATGGACGCCTGTATCGGGAGCAAACAGCGGCGGCTCCGCATCCATCAGCTGGCCCTACCTCATCCTGCCTTCCATCACCATGGGCGCATCGCTGGCCGCCATTCTCACGCGCATGATTCGCACCGCGATGCTCGAAGAGCTCGGCCAGGACTACATCCGCACCGCGCGCGCCAAAGGCCTCAGCGAAACAGCCGTCGTCTGCCGTCACGCTCTTCCCAATGCACTGGTTCCCATCGTGACCATCATCGGCCTGCAGTTCGGCGCGCTGCTCGCGGGCGCAATCGTGACAGAAAAAATCTTCAGCTGGCCCGGCTTGGGCCGCCTCGTCGTCGACGCCATCTCCAATCGCGATTACGCTCTGGTGCAAGGCTGCCTGCTCGCCATCGGACTAACCTACGTGCTTGTCAACTTCCTCACTGATCTCGTCTACAGGTGGATCAATCCGCGCATGCGAGGATGAGCGGCGGCCTTTGCTGGCGTGAGGCAGGTAATGTCCGGATAGCCGACACACGCCAACAACCCTGTCAATGAACGCTAAAGCCGCCTCAGCAGCAATGTAATTCTCCTGTCCGTTCAGAGATTGTTTGATCTGCCGTAGCGTCTCCTCAACCTTCATTGATCTTTGGGACTATTTTTTGACTCGCGCCGCAGCGAGGGCGTGCATCTCCTTACCTAACTTGGTTCGATTCATCGCGAGCTGGATAAGCAGGTTGATGATGTTGCCGGTAAACCAGTAAAGCGAAAGTCCCGAAGCGTAATGCCAAAGAGAAAATCCCATGACTGCAGGTATCAGAATGGCGAACATCCACCGCTGAGAAGGATTCGTGACTGGCGCGGGCGTGATGCACTGCGTCAGCACCATGCTCCCGATGATAAGAAGAGGCAAAATGTGCAGCGGGTCCGGCGAGGAGAGGTCTGGAAGCCATAGCCAACGCGCCTGATGTAACTCAGCCGTGTTTCGAAGCACACTCATGTACGCAAATAGCAGAGGCAGTTGCAGGAGCAAGGGAAGGCAGCCACCAAACATGTTCGCCCCTTCTGTTCTGTAAAGATCGACTCACGCAAGAT
>JASHVE010000374.1 GCA_030039675.1 Acidobacteriaceae bacterium
GACTCACGATGTTCGCAGCCTGGAAGATGAAGCCCAACGCCGCAACCGAAGCCGCGGCAAAAGGCAAGCCGGCTGCGGAAAAGGCTGCGCCAGGCGCTCCCGCCGTCGACCCCATGGATGCCGTATTGAAGCTCGATGAACTGATGCTCGAGGTGGGTGTTGGCCTGGTGCCGCTCGTTGACGCGAAGCAAGGGGGCCAGCTTCTGTCACGGGTCAAGTCACTCCGTAAGAATCTCGCGCAGCAGCTCGGATTTCTTGTCCCTTCCATCCACATTACGGATAACTTATCTCTGAAAGACAAAGAGTATGTGGTTTACCTGCGCGGCGTGGAGATTGCGCGCTGGGAGATGCGGCGCGATCGCCTGCTCGCGGTCAACTCGAATCCCAAACCGGGCGACCTGCCAGGCCAGGAGACGCAGGAACCGGCGTTCAATTCGCCCGCCAAGTGGATCACGCCCGATCTGCAGGCCCAGGCAATCGCCTCTGGGTATGCAGTTGTTGATCACACTTCGGCTTTGGCGGCTCACCTCTCTGAGCTGATCAAGCAAAACGCGCACGATTTGCTCACGCGGCAGGAGACCAAGCGGCTCGTGGATCGGCTGGCCGACTCGCATCCGAAGCTGGTGGAAGAGCTGACGCCGAAGCTGATGAGTTTGGGTGAAGTGCAGAAGGTGCTGCAGCAGCTGTTGCGGGAACAGGTGTCGATCCGTGATCTGGGCACGATTCTCGAGACGCTGGTGGAAACGGCGGCCATCAACAAGAATCCCGTGGTTCTTGTAGAAGCTGCCCGGCATGCGCTGGGACGCGCATTGATTCGGCCACTTCTCGACGAGCGCGGCCGGTTGAAAGTCGTAACGCTGGACAGCTCGCTCGAGGAGGAATGCGCACGCTCATCGACGCAAACCCCGCAGCTCACAGCCGGTGGAACATTGCAGCTTTCGATCGCACGCAGAGTTCTTGACGGCCTGCGCGCCATGCTCGGTGAACAGATCACCATGGCGCCTCCGGTGCTACTTTGCGCTTCTCCGGGGCGGTTTTATCTGCGGCGTTACCTGGAGCCATTCATCCCCAGGGTGGTGGTGATTTCGCCGTCGGAGATCCCTCCCATGACACAAGTTATGTCGTTGGGGTCAGTGCGATGACAGCAAGAATTTGTAATTTCAGCTTTAGAAAGGTGGACCTATGACAGCTGCGGAACTGGCCTACTCAAAGAGTGCCGCTCAAGACATCAGCGAAGACGAGCTCGTGATGCAGGAGCTGTCGCAGGTCTATTACATCGCCGCGCGCATTCGCGACCGGCTTCCTCAGCACGTCGATCTGGAGGACCTCGTCAGCGCGGGTGTGATTGGGTTGATCGAGGCCAGCCGTAGCTTCGATCGCTCGAAGGAAGCGCAGTTCAAGACCTTCGCCAAGTTTCGCATTCGCGGCGCAATTCTCGACAGTCTGCGCGAAATCGATTGGGGCTCCCGGCTCATGCGGCGTCGGGGACGCGAGATCGCTGAAGCAACGTCGCGCCTAGAAGCCAAGCTGGGACGGCAACCGGCGGAGGCGGAGATCGCTGCGGAGATGAAGGTCGATGTGGACTACCTGCGCAAGATTGTTGCACAACTCGATAGTCTTCACGTAACCGGCCAGCGTGCGGTTGCCACAGATGGCGATTCGGAGATGATCGATGTGATCGAATCGGCCCCCGATATGGACGGACCGAATCCGTTCGACCTGTGTCTCACCGGCGAAATGAGAACGCATCTTGCCGAAGCCATTACCAAGCTGAGTGAAAGGGAACAATTGATTCTCTCTCTCTATTACCGCGAAGAACTCACCATGAAGGAAATTGCGAAAGTAGTGGGAGTCGCGCTCTCGCGCGTATCGCAGATTCGAGAAGCCGCAGTCATCAAGCTGCGTAAATCTCTAGCTCATCTTCAACAGCGGTCTACGGGAAAAGACACGCCTGAAGCTTACGCGCAACGCTCCTAACCTCTCAAACAGGACAAAGAAATGACATCAGCATTGCGGCGCAAATCACGAACTGGGTCCAGCGGACAGCCGGTCGTAACCAGTTGCAACTTCCGTTCGGCCGGCCGTCTCTCCAACGAGAATGCACGCTCCATGGCGGCAATTCACGACACCTTCGCTCACCAGCTCTCCAGTGCGCTGGATTCATATCTGGGCACAGGCGTTGAAGTGAAACTAGGTACGCTCGACCAGTTGGCGATCAAGGACCATATCGCCGCCATTCCTCCGCTTACTTACATTGTTCCGCTCACGAGCAACACCGTTCCCGGCACGATGATTGTGGAGTGCGACATCAACCTTGTCTTTCCCATGGTGGATCTTCTGTTGGGTGGAACCGGCGGGTCGGCGGGAGGCCCCAGGGAGCTTTCTGAGATCGAAGAAGAGATTATGCAGGACGTCATCCTGCTCATTGTCCGGCAAGCAGAGAATGCCTGGCGCATTCCGAACCTGTCGCTGACCGGAGGCAGGCGAGTCAAGGCGTCTGTCCTGCATCAGTATTGCCCGCCGAATGAGAAAGTCACCTGCGTGAAGTTTCAGCTCGACGTCTCGGGGACGGCGGGGACTCTTCAGCTTGTGTTCCCGACGGCATTTCTCAATCTGCTGATCCAGCAATTCAAGATGGATCAGCCGCAAAGAGCGCGCAGCGTGCGGTTTTTCCCACGACCGTCGATCCGCGAGCGCATACTCGACTGCGATGTAGAGGTGGCCGCCGAACTCCAGGGCGTAAGAGTTGCCGTGCGGGACCTGCTTGCTCTGCAACCCGGAAGCGTGTTGAAACTTCGTGCTCCGGTTCGCACCCCGGGCATGTTGACCGCCGGGGGCCATGGAATCTTTGAAGCTGTGCCGGTACGCAACGGCTCACAAAAAGCGGCACAACTAGGCCGCCGAATCTCTTCAGCAAATTGGGAAAGGTTGTAACAGACATGGATAGCCAGAACAACAAAACCGCAGTGCAGGCATTTGCGGCCACTCTCGCAAACGCAATCTCCGAATCGCTGGGGCAAGCGATCGGCTCTCCCTGGCCGCTGGAGCTGATCGATAGCCAGGAACCCTCCAGCCGGAAGAACCAGCCTGCACAATTTCGCCTGAAACTGGATGGCCAGCTGCGCGGCGAGTGCTTTATCGAGTTTTATGAGCCCCAGCTTTCTGAGCTGCTCGCGAAACTCGGCGGCGACGGAGCCGAGACTGCCGACGATAATGCAAACAAAGCGCTGACCGAGGTCATCTCTTCCGCAGCCACCGCACTGAGCACATCGTTCTCCTCGGAATATGGCGAAATCTCATTCCGGGTAGACAGCGTCTCGGGTCTCGCATTCGGCGGAATGTTCGTGGTCCCGCTGGCTGTGCCGACTGACCGTTCAGGAGCGGCGGTGCTGCTTTACTTCGATGGCCAGCTCATGGATTCGCTCGCGCCGGCGCCAGGCGGCGACGACGCAGAAGAGTCCGGCAAACGGCTCTTTCATCCGTCGAATCTGAAGCTGGTGATGGATGTCGAGCTGAATGTTTCTCTCCGGTTTGGCCAGCGCCTGTTGCCGTTGCGCGAGCTTTTGGAGCTAAAAAGCGGCTCAGTCATAGAGCTCGATCGCATGGTGGACGAGCCCGTCGAGCTGCTTCTGGACGGCAAGCTCGTTGCGCGCGGCGAGGCGGTCATTGTCGACGGCAACTACGGTCTGCGCGTGACCGAGATCCCACAGGCTATCGAAACTCATTTTCTTCGCTAACGAACATTTCGTGAGGATCGAACCGCAATGAAGCTTTCGCTCAAGACGTTGCTGCCCGCCCGTGACCTTGGATGGAATCGCGTACGCGCAGTGTGTGCGTTGACCACGTGCCATAACAAGCTGCTGATGAAGTACGTTCCGGGAAGCCGGATCGGCATCTTTGTCGGCGCTGCCTGGTATTGCTCGGCGGATTGTTTTGCCATGGCCTCCCGCGGCACTCTGTTCTCGCTTTCTGCAGAGACTCTGGTCGAGATGCCGCGCAACCCCCGCCTTTCGCTGGGACTGGCCCTGCTTTCGAAAGGCTATCTCGATGAGGATCAGCTTCGGTTCGCCATGGCTCGAAGCCAGCGCGAAGGACTGACATTGGAAACGACTCTCGTTGAATGCGGTCTCGCGACCGAGAAGCAACTGGCCGCAGCGCGCGGTACCCAGTGGGGTTATCCCGTCCTCGGGCAGGATGCCGTGAGTCAGAGCGTAGCGGTGGATTTGCCGCTCACTTTGCTGCGCGCATTCTTTGCTGTCCCTCTTCACTACTCCGCGAAAGCGAGACGGCTCGTTTTGGGCTTTGTTTACAGGGTGGAGCACAGTCTTTTGCAGGCAATCGAACAGATGACCGGACTCCGGCCGGAGCCTTGTTTCATCACGCTCTCCGAGTTTAAGGAACAGATGCAACGTGTCACGGCTGTCTCCGGCTACGAAGAGGCGGCGGTTGAAAATCCCGGCACGGCAACCCAGATGGCCAGGACGCTCGGAGGCTTCGCAGTGGAGACTGCAGCGCGGGAAGCTGGTTTTTCGAAGTGCAACTCGTGGATTTGGGCCAGGCTCGTTGGTAAAACCAGGACCGTCGACGTGGTTTTCGCGCTAAGACCCACCGCGTCAGCCCCTCAGCCCAAACTTTCCACAGCATTTTCGGAAACGGTAGCGAGCCTGGGCTAGAAGATTTAATGGAATGTGCCGATAGAGGGCCCAGGTGACGGCCCAGTGTTGAAAACGAGCGTACTTGAATTCCCCGCCGGCAGCATTCCGAGTGACGATCGGTATTTCCAGTACGAAACTGCCGATGAGCTTCCCGAGGTCCCGGTGCTGCCGGAGACTCTGCTTACCATGGAGTTTCAGCTTCAAGAGCGCTCCGTCGATCTTCGCGGATTTACTGAGGTTGTGCTC
>JASHVE010000375.1 GCA_030039675.1 Acidobacteriaceae bacterium
AGTGCCGTTGCGGCCCATGGGTGTGCGTGCGGCGAAGCGCGCGGCGTTCTGCGCTTCATCTTCACTGCGGTCTTCCAAGTCGATCCAGCCGGGCGCTACGCAGTTTACGCTGACCTCGGGCGCGAAGGCTTTGGCCATAGCCTGAGTAAGCATGTGCAGGGCAGCCTTGGAACTGGAATAGTGCGCGTGCGTGGCCCAGGCGTGCATGCCGCCGAGAGAGCCGATATTGATGATCCGTCCTTGAGCTGCGCGCAGATGAGGCAGGGCTTCGCGGGCCATGAGAAACGGGCCGCGGGTGTTGGTTTCGAAGATAGAGTCCCATTGCGCGAGGGTGAGGGATTCGAGCGGCGCAGTCTCGAAGACAGCGGCGTTGTTCACGAGCAGATCGAGGCGGCCGAACTTGGCGATGGTGGCGGCGATGGCGTACCGCACGGAGTTTTCAGAACGCACATCGCATTCGACGGACAACGCGCGGACGGCGAGCGCTTGAAGCGCTTCTGCTGTTTGTGCGGCTTCGAGGTTGGATGTTCGGTAGGTGATGGCGACGTCGGCGCCGGCGCGGGCCAGGGCGAGCGCGATGGCGCGGCCGATGCGGCGGGCTCCTCCGGTGACAAGGGCCGATTTGCCGCCGAGCGGGAGTGTGGGCATGAAGAGATATTTTAGTTCGTATTCCGGGGCTAAAGCCCTCTTCACTTTGTGCGGACTGTATACGGGGGTTGAAACCCCCGCCTCCCTCCGAGCTCCTATTGATTCTGGCTCTGATTCTGATTGGGCTGCGAGCTGTTCTGATCGGAGGAACCGGAGCCCTTGTCGTTCTGGGCCGGGGGTGGTGAGTTCTTGGACGGAGCAGTCTTGTCGCCGGAGCCCGAGTTTCCGTTGGAGTTTGCGCTTCCGTTTTTGTAGATGGAGTACTGCGAGCCGGGCCGCTTCATGCGGATCTCCATCGACATCTCCGCTTTGTCGATCTTGTAGTCCTGGCCGTAGGTCTGATAGCCGTTGGCGATCACCTGCAGCCGCACCGTGTCGCCCATGGGAATCACGTCGATGACGGCTTTGCCGTCTTCGTTGGTCTTCAGCTCTAATGCGCCCTTGTCGCGGTCGCCTTCGATCGGATGGAAGATCACCGCGGCGTTCTCGATGGGCTTGCCATTGAAATCTTTCAGAATTGTGACTTCAATCCGGGAGGACTGCGGCGGAGCCTTATATTTGCGGGTCCATTTGCCGGAGCTGCTGTCCTGGGCTCCCAGGCTCATCGAGGTAACGGCGAAACCGGAAACGGCGAGAAACAGACTGCAGCGGAGAAAGGTGCGGCGAAACATGGTTTCCATTGTAATGCTTTTTGCGGCGACGGATGGAAGGGCTGACCTGGGCGTGAAAAGCGAAGAACTCAGAAAACATGGCTCATGTGATCTGGATTTCAGGTTATTTTTCCTTAAAACTCAGACAATATGAGCGATGAAGGCTCAAATTGCCGCCCGTAAGCCCTTGACAAAGTCACGGTTAGTTACCTATTTTAGCAATTGGACGGCGCGAGTGCTAGAACCGAAGTGGCTCCATCGCTTGGACAGGGTTCTTCACCGGCCGGCTCGGGGCAGCGCCCCGTTGAATTCCAGGCATCTATAAACCCACCTTAAATCCCGCGGTCCGGGCTCAACCCGTTCCGCGCGTGAAGGAGAAGCAAAGCAATGGCAACAACGTCAGTAACGACTACTTTCACCCCGCTCCATGACCGCATCCTGGTCCGCCGGCTGGAAGAGACTGAGACCATTCGCGGCGGCATCATCATCCCCGATAGCGCCAAGGAGAAGCCCCAGGAGGGTGAAGTGATCTCCGTGGGCAAGGGCAAATCGAACGACGAGGGCAAGGTGTTTCCCCTCGATGTGAAGGCGGGCGACCGCATTCTTTTCGGCAAGTACTCGGGAACCGAGATCAAGATCGACGGCGAAGAGTACCTGATCATGCGCGAGGAAGAAGTCCTCGGCATCGTGAAGAAGTAACTGCGCTTGCAGCGCGAGTTCACAGTTCGCAGTTCACAGTTCAGAGAGAACGTGGCTGCAAACATGGCTGTGAACTGACCAACTGAGAACTACGAACTGTGAACTAGGAGAATCACGAAATGGCAAAGCAAATTCTGCACGGTGAAGACTCCCGTCAGGCGATTCTGCGCGGCGTGAACACGCTGGCGGACGCTGTGAAGGCGACGCTCGGCCCCAAGGGTCGGAACGTCGTGATCGAGAAGAAGTTTGGCTCGCCCACCATCACCAAGGACGGCGTGACGGTGGCCAAGGAAATCGATCTGAAGGATCCGCTCGAGAACGTGGGCGCACAGCTGGTGCGCGAAGTGGCCTCGAAGACTTCGGATGTTGCCGGCGACGGCACGACCACTGCCACGGTGCTGGCGCAGTCGATCTTCCGCGAAGGCGTGAAGACGGTTGCCGCAGGCGCGAACCCGACGGCGCTGAAGCGCGGCATCGAGAAGGCCGTGGCTACGGTGATCGGCAAGCGCGACAAGGACGGCAAGTGGACCGAAGGCGGCGCTCTGGGCACGCTGTCGAAGCCGGTGAACGAGGGATCGGTTGCCCAGGTGGGCGCCATCTCGGCCAACGGCGACCAGGAGATCGGCGACATCATTGCGCACGCGGTGAAGGTGGTGGGCAAGGATGGCGTGATCACGATCGAAGAGTCGAAGACGATGCACACCGGCCTCGAGACCGTGGACGGCATGCAGTTTGACCGCGGCTACCTGAGCCCCTACTTTGTGACCGACGCCGAGCGCCTGGAAGTAATTCTGGACGATCCGTACATCCTGATCTACGAGAAGAAGATCAGCGCGATGAAGGATCTGCTCCCGCTACTAGAGCAGGTTGCGCGCGGCGGCAAGCCGCTGCTGATCATCGCCGAGGACGTC
>JASHVE010000376.1 GCA_030039675.1 Acidobacteriaceae bacterium
TTCCCAAGTACTGCACTTATTAAACAGTTCACTTGATATTTCACAAAGCATTGCTGACTCTATCAATGGATGCTATAGTTGTCAAATGGCCGATGATAAAAAAGAGCAGAACGACTTGTCTGAACAGGTTTATCGATATGTGCGCGACAGGATTCTGAGCGGCGAATACACGTTTGGCACCGTTATTTCGCGGCGCGATCTCGCACAGGAGCTGGGCATGAGCCTCGTCCCGGTGAACGATGCCATGAGCCGCCTCGAGAACGAGTATCTGATTGAGAACACGCCGCGCGTGGGCACCAAGGTGAGGACGCCCACGCCGCAGGACATCCGCGGCTTCTGGGCCGTGCGCGAGGGGCTTGAGACGCAATCAGCGCGGCTCTTCGCCCGGATGGCCACCAAGAAGGAACGGAGCGAGCTCATCGAGATGGCGAAAGAGCTCGACCGCATGCACGAGTCAGCCACGGACTCCGATCAACCAGACCCGAAGGTGCTCCATCCATGGCGCTGTGCCCACATGCGGTTTCACACGCAGATTGCGGAATGCACGAGGCTGCCATTCCTTGCCGCGCAGATTGAGAGGAATCAGTTACTGGTCTTCAATTGGTTCTATGACCACCAACTCTACGGAGGCCGCAGACTGCCTGCCCATTGGCACGAGCAACTGGCGCAAGTGCTCGCTGGGGGCTCAGAGGAAGAAGCCGATGCCGCGATGCGGAAGCATCTGCACAATAAGCTGGAAGAACTGATGTTGAGCCTCGAGCGATTTCTTATGATGGACGAATCTCACCTGCTCCGGTGGAGCAACGCCATCATGCAAGCGACAGGCGAATTAACCGCTAAGGCGGAGCTGTGACGAACCCAGGCTCGCCAATCTCGCCGGCTTGTCCATCCATCTGTGGCAGCGAAGAGGAATGGCATCTAGGCACTCTGCTCGCACGACCCAGTTTCACGCTAAGAACCCCATCAACTTCTTCGAAGCCTTTTCGGGAAAATCGTTGAGCTCGATTGCTTCAGGCTGAGGAGATGGTTGCCAGAGGCGTGGGTTATAGAGCGGCTGGCGCGCGAGTGCAAGCAGAATGGGGTGATGCAGACGGTGTCTTTGTCGAGCGCGCCGAATCGCGCAGGTGTGACAAAAAATAGCCACAGTGCTGCGCAGAGATTGTCGTGGAATTCCTCTTGAGGAGAACTATCGCGGTCGATCACTTCCACCGAAGGGCGGCGCGTAAGAGTGCCGCGCCAACTCACACACGCTTAATGCTTTCCCGAAGCGATCGACAATATACATATGGGTAACAGCTGGTGCCAGCCTTCGCCATGGCCTCAACTCGCCGTGCAACTCGTCCATCTACCGTTCCATCTAAATCTAACTAGTCGCACGATCGCTTTGATAGCTAACTTGGATCCACGTAACGTCATAACTTGAGGTGGCCCACATGTCTCCCCCACAATGCTTTGCGGCCTTCCTGTGTGTTTTGACATCCACTGTCATCGCTTCGGCACAAACTCCCGCAAACTTCACTGGCTACGGCAGCACGACTGGCGAAACCCCTGCCAATATCTACCCCGTCGATGTCAACAATGACGGGCTCACCGACATCGTTCAGGACACGGCGCAGTCGCCCTCAGCGTTCACTGTAAGCATCAACAACGGCGATGGTACCTTCAAACCTCCCGTCACCTATACGCTGCCCGCCAGCAATACCGTCCCCATGCCCATCGCCACAGCTGATTTCAACAACGATGGCAACATCGATATCGCGGTAGTTCTGGCCAACACGAACCAGATCGCTGTTTACCTCGGTAGAGGCGACGGCTCGTTCGAGTCGCCACAGATATCGACCATTAACTTGCCTTCGGGCTGGAAATTCATGACTGGCGGTGCCGCCGCCGCCGATTTCAACGCGGATGGCAATATCGATCTCGTTGCCTGGACCAGCAACGTCTCCACCACCGGTTACACGTCCTCATCCACCGAGTTGTACGTACTCGAGGGCAACGGCTCCGGCGGCTTCACGAATGCCTATGAAATCCTCACCGGTCCTCCTTTCCAGCCCGCTTACTTCCAGGCCCTCGTCGGCGACTATGACTCCGACGGTAAAGCCGACATTGCCGCAACCACCTACGTCGAGGACTACTCCAGCGGAGCCAACGAGTACACCACTGTCCACGTACTCTACGGCAACAACGACTTCACTTTCGATGACACTACGCCCTACACCCAGAACGGTCCTTCCATTTTCTTGATCGGGAGCGGCGATTTGAATAGCGATGGCTATACCGATCTCTACGGTCTTTATGGCACGAATGGCTCACAGCTTTCCGTTTTCTATGGCAATTCGTCGCGCACCTTCGATAGTTACTTCATGGATCTCCCCGTCGACACCAATCCCGTTGGCGCCTCCTGGGACGGCGACGACTACATCTCGCAACTCACGATGGCCGACTTCAATGGAGACGCCCGCATGGATCTCGCGGCGATCGGTTGGAATGCGGACTATAACCAAGCCTACCTCGCTGTCTTTCTCGCCGGCTCCAATCCGGGAGAGTTCACAGAGCAGTTGGTTACGCTGCCCAACACCTACATCTGGGAGACTGCTCCAGCTTCCGGCCTCTTCAGCGGCGGATTCCTGACACCGGACGTGGTTCTGAATCAAAGCCCTAATGGAGGCAGTCCGCCGCAGAATATTCCGTCCTACCTTGACGCGGAACTGAACGATGCCGATAGCGGCTACTTTGGACCCTGCAGCTACCCCACGGGCGGTGAGGGATTCAACGTCTGCAATCCTGGAACTGTCAACGGAACGACCGCTCTTTTTGGCGCCTCGGTCAACTCCTTTGGTAAGGTGCGCAAGATTGAATTGTGGGTCGATGGAGTCAAAGTCCAAGAGCAGCACCACAGCTGGGACGGGCATGCGTACTTCCAATGGGCCTCAACGTTTTCGTCGGGCACACACTACGCTACGTTCTATGCGGCCGATATCGACAATCGTCTGCAGCGCTACGATTTCAACTTCATCATGCCCTGAAGCAATATCGGAAGTATTGCCGGTCGAAGCCTGCAGCGGTTTCACAGTGGCTATATCCCGAAGCCATTGCTGCAAAGTGGCATTTTCCTCAAGAAAATGCCACCTTCCGTGGCTTCGGCAAGGGCACATCAATTGTGGAACCGCTCTAGTGTGCCGAGTCATTAATTCGCATTAAAGATGCACTGTCATCCTGAGCGGAGTTTGCCGCGTTTTTTGCGGTAAACGGAGTCGAAAGCCTGCCCTGAGTGCAGTCGAAGGGGACCTGCGGTTGCTCTTCGACGAATTTAGGACTCACCACACTAGCGGTAAAGTCACTGCGGCTCGCAGTGCACAGCAACTATCAGGCGCTCTTAATGTCGTTCAATGAACTCTTGGCTCGCTCGCGGACCACAAGCTCCATGTCAATACTGCGAGGATCCTTCCCACTGTGTCGAGTCGCGCAGGCTTGGAAACGTCCTTCCGCTTCTCTGTGACGCACCTGATATTGATCGGAGCGGTCTCGTTCGGCGAGGTTCTGGACGCAGTGAGTCCCGTAGAGAAGCAGTTGCCGGGTCGCGCAAATCCGACCATCTACTCCCTTGCAGATCTGAACCTTCGGCTATGTTTCTGTGCGGCTCATCGCTGTGCTTTCGGAGGTCGGAGCATTGGACCGAAGGGTCTATAGCATTTTCGGAATTACTGTAGACCGAAAGCATGAACTCAAGTGGCTTTTTCATCAAGAAAAAGCCACCTTTCACTGCTCTCAAAAAGTCTATATGTATTCCGAAAATGCTCTAACGATTACCCGTGACCGCAAGCTTATCGAACTGCGTCCGGCTCCATCCCGAGCCGATGCCGAACATGCCGTGCGTGTGGTTGATGTCCTCCACCGTGGCAAGTGTCTTCTCATCAAGGGCCGCGGTAATCTTCCTGCCTGCGAAGGCTAGCTGCAGATGACGCCATTCTCCAGCCACTGGCGCGGTTTGTCCATGCGCCAAGGTGCGCGTCACCTCTCCATAACCGGTCGAGAGCAATTCCCACGTGCCGTCTCCGTGCACGCGAAACGTGTAGCCGCTCGGCAGCCGTGCCTGGTGATCTCTGAATACGTCTGCGGAATCGATTCTGCCGATCACCATGGCGCTCCCCTCCCGCGTCACGCGCACATCCACGTCAATCTTGTAATCGGTCCACGCCTCGTCGCCAGCGAGGGTCCACGGATCGGGCAGTGGTCCCCACGGTATCGGCAGTTCGGTAATCACCTGTTCCAGACAGTTTCCAGGCCGACCCTGGCACGTACGTACTTCGAACGCGCCATCCTGATCGGCGAGGAAGCGAGGCGTATGGTCGGGCAGTGTGCCGTCAAAATCATCCTGGTATGGAAGAGGGAACGGCCTTGCCGGTGGTGGTTCGGCCGTGCCCTTCCCTTGGCCGGTCGTTGTTGTCAGGGAGTACAGCGAATCCGGATCGAATGTGTAGCTGAATTTGCCATCGTGCACGGACACATCCGCCACATGTTCGAAAGTGAGGTGGCTGTTCGTCTCCCAAACGTGAACTGTCGCCGTCGATAGCCCGCCCTGAACTGTAAAATGCACACCTTGCGAATGTGCTGCACCGATCGTTTCCAGCACCACGCTCCAGTCGTTACCGCTTGCCGAACGCAGCGCGACGTAATCGCCCTTCTCCGGAAGCTCGCCGCAGGCGCTGTCCAAGTATTTCCATCCGGGCTGCGCGAACTGTGTTGTGTGCGCCGTTGCCCAGATTGCACCCTGCACGTCGTAGTGGCCTGACCATGGCGTGTTGGCGTACATCAGTCCGGAGTTCGGCGCCGCCAGAATGTCATAGTACGAGGTGATCGGGCTCCAGATCTCTGTCTTGGTAAAGTGCCCCTTCAGGTAGTTCTCGTTATAGAGCTGCGCGAGCTCGCGGCCGCCGACCTGCCAGTCGCGGGAATGGATGAAAGATGCGCTCGACGCAGGTTGATCCTCGCTCGACCAGAGCGGCTTGCCGAAAGTGACCGCGTTTGCTGGCGTCGTCAGCTTTCCGTCCACGCGCGGATAATGCACCGAAACTACCGCCACCGCATCCTTGAGCGCCGCGTCCTTTTCCATCGCGCTCAGAATTGTCCACTGGTCTGCATTGCGGCTCGGATACTCATCGCAGCACACGATTTTTGTGTCGAGATGGTGCGCATCGAGAATCCGTCGCAGCGTTTTCACGTACTCAGCACTGGAAAAATGCTTCTCATTCCAGATACCTGTGTAGGCGATGTCCAGCCCGTAGGTCTTTTTCGCGCCTTCGATAAAGTCGGCAACGTAATTCGCCATGTCGTCGGAATAAAAATCGCCGCCGCCTACCCATCCCGGCGCACCCCAGGCCAGCGTGTCCAGAATAATCTCCGGGTTGCGCTTGCGAGCCTCCTGCATGAGCCACCACTCATAGCCTCGCGTGTAGTCCTGATCGTTGCGGCTGCGCATGGAACTCGGCTCGGAGCCATCGGTCGAGTTTACGTCTGCGCCGATCTCAACCTTCAGGTGTTGGAGCGAGGCTCCGTAGTTTGGCTTGAAGAGATAGTCAAGAATCTGGCTGCGTTCCGGCTCCGGATAATCGATCAACAGCCGCGACGAAGCGCCGGCGCTTACCGCACCGATGCCGTCGAAAACGCGGCCTTGGCTCGCCCCATTCAGCAACACGTCTTTCTGCGGGACTTGTGCGCAAAGCCCCACACCCATTAGCAGCATTGCCGCTGCCACGACCCGCATCTGTTTGTTCGAATTCATTCGGTCCGTATCTTTGTTGTGGAAGCCGGTAACGTTAACGACGAGAATCTTCGCCGATCCCCCGGGCATCTGTCAATCACAAAGACCGTCATTTACATTTTTCCAAGACCGCGCAGGTGATAACTCACGCTACAGCGGTTTCACAGTTGCTATATCCCGAAGCCGCGGAAGGTGGCATTTTCCTCACGAAAATGCCACCTTCCGCGGCTTCGCCAAGGGCACATCAACTGTGGAACCGCTCTAAAGCTTGGCATCGCATCGTCTGCTAGATGAGGAACTCGCCCGGGGTGTCGATCTCCCTTGCGAAGAGCCCGATATTGCTGCGCAGGACGATATGGGGAGCAAGCCGGCGTACTGGATCGGGCTTCGTGCCATTGACCAGGTGATTGAGAAGAATTTCGAGCGCGGTCTTACCTTGAACAAAGGGCCGCTGGTAGAGCGTCGCCAGCACTTTCCCCGTTTCAATGTACGGTACAAGTTCTGGAAACAGGTCGGTGGTGATCACTTGAACCTCGCCAAGGAGTTTCGTTTCTTCGAGAGCCCGCAAGACGGGAATACTGTTAGCAGTACTCAAGTAAATGCCGGCTGGCCGCTTCGCTTGCCGGAGTAATGCCAGTGCCTGTTTATGTGCAAGTTCTGGCTGCTCGTGTGACTCGATGGCGGGCAGAAGCGCGAGGTGGGGAGCAAGCAACGCCAGGTTGGCAGCGAATCCGCGGAGCTTCTCCGCATGATCAAGCGTTGTCAGTTCGCCGGTAATGGTGGCCAGCGTGCCAGGTTTCTGCATGACCCGCGAAAACAGCTCGGCGGCGATCGCGCCGCTGGTTAAGGAGTCCACTGCAATGGAAGCGAGTCGTTCGCTCCGTGGCGCATCGCTCGACACGCAGACCACTGGGATTCCGCGTTGCACCAGCCCGCGAAGCGCAGGTCCAATGCGAAGTGGATTGCCCGGGGCAACCAGAACCCCGTCGAAACTCTCGTGGGCATCGGCCCTGAGAAGTTCCACGTCGCCTTCGTCGAGCCGCGGGAAGGTACGGAAGACGAGGTCAATGCTCAAGCCAACGGAAGTGGATGCTGCTGCGCGCACGCCGGCCCGCAGTGAATCGAAAAACGAAGCAATCTCGCGTGGGAAATAGACGCCAATCCGGATCCTGCGATTGAGCTTGAGCGAGCGCGCCGCAATGTTGGGTCGGTAGCCAAGTTCTTCGGCTTTTTTCAATACCCGCGCGCGGGTCGCAGGATTGATCCCAGGCCGCCCGTGAAGAGCGCGATCCACGGTTCCGATGGAAACGCCCAGAGTGCGCGCAATGTCGTGAATTCCGGGAGGCTTCATCGCTGTGTGCTTATGGCGATCTTAAACCGCTGCAGCGCGCTTTTCCTACTGCGCTTCAACCTTCTCCAACGTGAATCCCGCCCCCTGAAAATTTCCGTAGAGCGCGGGATCGAGGCCCCGATGCATCCAGTAAGCTCCGCTCGCCACTGCGGGCGTGCCACGCTCGGCGTTTCCCTCGAATGCGGTGAGCTTGTACATGGCGTCCTCGTCCAATCCATGGAGCTTTAACGTCGGATAGGCGTAGTGCTCCATACCGGTGATCAACATTGCGAACACTACAACCTGTTTTCCGTCCCGGGACACATACTCGGTCGCAGATCGCTCCCGATCATTTTCGGGCGACAGAATGCGGTAGAGCGCGCCGCGCTGCACGGTCTCGCGGATGGCTTTGTAGTCCGCAATCAGCCGCTTCGCCTCGGCCATCTCCGCGGGCGTGTACTTATTCAGATCGGCGCCGACTCCGAGCGCGCCCTGCATCGAAGAAAGAAAGCGGAAGGACAGCGAGTAGGCGGCCTGGCCCGGCACATTGCCGGAATCTGTGACCCACGCCATCATCAGTCCCGGGCTGTAGGCATAGGTAAACCCGTTCTGGATGAGAAGTCGGTCCACAGGATTCGTGTTATCCGATGGCCAGACCTGGTCGGCATAGCGCAGCACACCCAGATCAACACGGCTGCCCCCTCCCGAGCAGCTTTCGATTTCGAGCTGTGGATGCTTCGCCCTCAACTCGGCGAGAATTCCGTAGAAGTTGCGGACGTAGTCGTAGTAAACACTCTTTTCGTCTTCTGGGGGAACCGCCGGCCACCCTGGCTCGGACCAGTTGCGGTTGTAATCCCATTTCAGAAAATCGATCTGGTTCTCGTCGAGCAGCTTCTCCAGGAACCCCAGCACGTAGGCGCGCACGTCCGGGCGGGCCAGATTCAGCACCAGTTGATTGCGGCCCTCAGTGCGCGGCCGGCCAGGGAAGTTCAGCACCCAGTCTGGATGCGCGCGGTAAAGATCACTATCCGGGTTCACCATCTCCGGCTCGACCCACAAACCAAACTGCATGCCCAGCGAGTGCACTTTATCGATCAGCGGCTTGAGCCCGTGCGGAAATTTCTGCGGATTCACATACCAGTCGCCCAGGCCCGCGGAATCGTTGTTGCGCTTGCCGAACCAGCCGTCATCCATCACAAACCGCTCCGCACCGATAGAAGCCGCCTTCTCTGCCAGCGCCATCTGGCCCGCTTCGTCCACGTTGAACTCTGTGGCTTCCCAAGAGTTGTAGAGCACCGGGCGCAGCCGCGGATGGGGTGCGCCGGGCACAATCGAGTCGATCTCCAGCCGGTGCATCAACCGCGATGCGCCGCCAAGGCCGTGATCGGAAAACCCACCATAGAAGGCCGGCGTTTCAAAGGTTTCGCCGGATTTCAGCCGATAGCCGAAATCGAATGCATTCAGCCCGCCGGTTACGTGCACCTGCTGAAAGGCATCCTGCTCTACGCTGATTTGCCACGAGCCACTCCAGGCCAGCGCGCCGAAATAAACCTCACCTTGCTCTTGGTTCGTCGAAACATCCCGATCGATGGCGAAAAACGGATTGTTCTGCGAGCCTGTGCTGCCGCGCCGGCTCTCAAGCACGATTTTGCCGCCACGAATGGCTTCGTCGCGCACGTTCCATTCACCGGCCCACCTCCCAGACAAAAAGTGCAGATGATAGTCTGCACTACGCGGCAGATTGAAGGTTCCGGCAGCTGCCTGCTCGATTGTGAACGGAGCTCCGGTGCGGTTTTCGATATCGGTCCAGCGTCGGACGATGCCGGTTTCTCTATCCATCGCGTAGTGCAGCGTCACGTACACCTCGCGCGAGATGTCCTTCATGACAACCCTCAGTGCATCGCTTTCGAGTTTCGACGAGACAAACTGAAGCACCAGATCGCGATTCCCGTCGGGAAACGTGATCTTCACGTCCGGCTCGAGGTAAAGGCCTCCACCCCAGCCCACGAATTCGTGCTGTGTCACGTTGATGGGCAGGTCGAACGACGCGTATCCACGGCCGCTCTGCGGAGCAGGAAAGTGGTCTTCGGGCGCGAGCCGTCGGCCCCAATAAATCGTCTGGAGCTGCTGCTGGTTGTTGACGCCGAATACGTAGCTCACGTCCGCCCCATCCATGCGGAAGACGTGCCCGTCGTCACTGACCGTCATGCGGACGCTTTGCGTCGACTGGCTGGCGACCGGTCGCGTGAGCACAAGCGGGAACAAAGCCGCCATGCATGGCCAAACGAAGGAAGAAGATCTCATGATGGCCCCTTAAGATGGAACGCTCGTTTCGGCCCGGATCCGCAACTTGCGCGGACGGGGGATCAGAATGCCTTGCGCGGCAGCAGTGTACGTTACCGCACGCTACCCATCCGCTCCCCTCGCTGTCAAGATCGTTCGGATGTACGCTTCGTCCACGGAAGTAAACCATACGGACAACGTGTACGTTACCATAACGTTGCCGTATAATCTCTCGGAAGCTGAACCTGTGGCGGCTTTACGTCCAGTGGAACCCTTCGGATTGCAACCATGATTGCTCCAGCACCACAACCGGGAACAAACACCCTGCCGGTCCAATACCAGGCTGGCAACCGCAACCCTGTTTCTATTTGGCTGGCGGCAACCTCC
>JASHVE010000377.1 GCA_030039675.1 Acidobacteriaceae bacterium
GTCCCCTATCTCACAATCGAAGCCTTCCGCGCGACCCTGGAGACGATTGCGAAGTTACCCTCGGGTACCGGCGTCAGCTTCGACTATGGCATCTCGCGCCACGCGTTGGGACCGCTGCGGCGGATGGCGTTTGATGCGCTGGCCGCGCGCGTGACGAAGGCGGGCGAACCGTTCCGGCTGTTCTTCACGCCCGACGAACTGGATGCGGAGTTTCGCCGCGCTGGATTCCGGCGTTTCGAGCAGCGCGGCTCCGACGAGCTGAACGCGCTCTACTTTGCGGGCCGCGCTGACGGGTTGAAACTACCCTCACCTGGACTGGGCCGGATGTCCACGGCGTGGATATAGCCCGGTTAAGATGAAAGTATGCGCGCATTCGCAATCCGCTTTGGCCTTTTCGCCATTCTGTTTCCAGCTGTTTGGGGTTTAGGCGGATGCGGGTACCACACCCTGGGCGCAGCGACGCATTTGCCTCCCGATGTACGCACACTGTCTGTGCCGGTGTTTGCGACGCGCACCGACGCCTACGGCACGGAGGCAGTGATGACGGATGCCGTGATCCGCGAGTTCGCCACGCGGACGCGTTTCCGTGTCACTCCGTCAGAGAACGCCGATGCCGACGCAGTGCTGCACGGAACGATTCTGCGCGAGGTGATCTCGCCGCTGACTTACAACTCAGAGACGCAGCAGTCTTCCAGCTTTCTCATCACAATCATCGTTTCCGTGACGTTGAATGCCCGCGACGGGCGGGTACTCTACCAGAACAACAACTACACCTTCCGCCAGCAATACCAGTCCACCACGGATCTGCCCAGGTTCATCCAGGAGGATCCCGCAGCGGTGCGGCGGCTTTCCCGTGAGTTCGCCCGGCAGTTTGTGGCGGATGTGCTGGAGGGGTTTTAGAGCGGGTTGCAGAGCCACAGCCGCTCCGGCCTTACGGACGGGATCAGCGCGAGCCCTTGCATTACGCGTCTTACCCTTCGGCGCGCACCAGCAGGCAGGTGATGTTGTCGTGGCCGCCGGCTTTGTTGGCGGCGCCGACGAGACGGGAGCAGAGATGGTCGAGGGGAAGATCGATGGACAGGAGGGATTCGATGAGCGGGTCGGAGAGCTCGCGGGTGAGGCCATCGGAACAGAGCAGGAAGAGATCGCCGGGATCGGCTTCGAGTTGGAAGATGTCGGGCGTCACGACGGTCTGTGTGCCAAGCGCACGGGTAATGATGTTGCGGAGCGGGGATCGTTCAGCCTCGGCGCGGCTCATGCGGCCCAGGCGTATCTGCTCTTCGACGTGGGAGTGATCGACGGTGATTTGTTCGAGCCGGCGGCTGCGCAGGCGGTAGCCGCGGCTGTCGCCGATGTTCAAAAACCAAACGTGACGCTCCTCGGCGATCAGCATCACCAGGGTGGTGCCCATGCCGCTGAGCTTCGGATTGCGCTGCCCGCGAGAATAGATGGCCTGATTAGCCGAAGCGATGGCCCGCTCGGCTTCAGTGTGCGGCGATGCGGGAGCGGAGCCGTCTGCGAGCCGACACAGAAGCTCATCGACGGCCAGCGAACTGGCAACTTCGCCGGCGGCTGCGCCGCCCATGCCATCGCAGACGACATAGACTCCGTGTTCGACGGAGTAACCAAATGCATCTTCGTTCGACGACCTTTTCCGGCCGAGGTCGCTTGCCGCCGCAGCGATATAGTGAACTGCGGCATTTTCGGAAATCATGGTTCCTCTTTGCATCTTTCTGGGTCACCGCTTCCCGCTGGACGCGCTGACTGAACGGTTGTGCTTTCCGGCAGATTCATTCCCGAAGATGCCCATCAGGCCGTGGCCAAGAAAATCTCCCGCGAAAATTGCCCCGTTGCCCAGTTTACACAGATTCCCTGCGCTCCGGACGCTGAAAGCGGCGTACCACAGGTGACCAACCGATGCGTTACCGGTCTCATTGCCCGCGATCGTCCCCGGTGCTCGCCGGCAGCGGAGGTGGCGCAGGTAACTCGAATACTTGGATGGCGCCTGCGTTCAGCACGGCCACTCGCCGGCTGGAGGGCGAAATGGCGACGTTGCCGCCTGAGTCGAGCGGCGGGCTGAGCGGAGCTTCCAAGGCCAGGTCACCGGTGGCGGCGTCGTAGACCGTGACCCACTGTCCTTTGATGTCTGTAGAGTCGATCGGCGCATAGGCATTGACGGCGTGGGAGACGCCCAGGGTTTCCCGCGCGATGCGCAGGCCGTCGGGCGAGATCTTCAGCTCCGGCCAGATGGCAACGGACGGCGTCTGATCGGCCCACAGGCTGCGGCCCGTTGTGGTCATGGCAAGCAGCTTGTCGCTGCCGTCAGGCGTACACGCGGTGATGAGAATCTCCTGACCGGAGACGAAATCGCTGGTGGGATCGCATCGGGAGTCGACACTGCCCAGTGTCTGGTTGCCGCCATCGAAATAGTTGAGGTTGAGCATCCATGACCAGCCCTGGCCGCGCAGCTCCTCAAGGTAGCCGTCGGAGTTGATCGGCAGATGGACGGTGGATCGCACCCGGCTGACCAGCATCACCTTGCCGGAGTCGCGGCGCAGCACACGCACAACGGTCTCGGGCGCACTGTCGATCGCGGCCTGGTCTGTATCCGCGGACCCCGACGCAGGAACTGATTTGGGAGCTTCGCCGGACTTCGCCTGTGTCTTTGCCGGCTCATGGGAGTCCGTGACCAGAAGCTGCTGGGTTGGATCGAGTTCCAGCCAGAGCAGCGGTCCGGGAAACTGGAGAAACGGCTTCAGGTTGAGGCCGGCGTCCCCCAGGAGCAGGTTGTTACGGTCGCGCAGGAGAAAATGACCGTCCTTGAGCATCCACAGGTACCGCATGCGGTCGTGAACCGTCCACACGGCTTCGGCCTCGACCGAACCCTGCGGCAGAGCGAGCACGACGGCTCGAATTTGCCGTTCGCTGCCCTCGTTCCCGTTGGTTGGGTCGCGGTGCAGGAGTCCGGGAACACGGAAGGTGAACAGCAGCTTGTCTTCTCCGATGAAATCGAGAGACGCCAACGTATTGCGGGAACCGAGATAGATGGCGCCGGGTGGGGAAAAACCAAGCGGATCGACCGGGATGGACCAGGCGGGCGCGAGCGTGGGCTGGGGTGGAAAGCGGTCGGGAATGAGGCGTTCTTTGAGCGGCCGCGAATGCGCCGATGCGGATGCAACGTCTGCGTGCGCTTCCTGACCGGACACAGCGGGAGCGCAAACTGCTGCAATCCACAGGCAGGTCCAGATTCCCAGGCTCGCAGCTATGCCTCGTTTCGCCATCGCTCAGTATTTTCACCGATATGGGGTGGTTTTGGGCAGGTCGCCGGCAATCGGGGCCGTTACGCGACCATAGGGACGAATAGAACTGCGGCGGGCTTCATTCCCGGATCTGGAACCTGTCGAGGAGCGGAAACAGGATAAGGGCAACGACCGAGTTGCCGATGGCGATGAAGAGCTGGGTGAGCCAATCCCACTCGAGATCGAGCCCCAGCAGCACACGATAGACGAAGAGAAAGATCGCGCTCGAAAGCAGCGACAGAAGAAAGTTGAGAAGCAGTCGGATGGTGTAGTTTTCAACGTCGATGCGGATGCCCACCGACGCGGCAAGAAAGCCGACCACCGTTTTGGCGATGCCGTTGACGCCAATGGCGTGATGTGAGAGCGCGTCTTCAAACAAGCCCATGGCCGCGCCCATGATCGTGCCCTGAATGGGGCTGCGGCGACCGAGGGCGAAGTAGACGGTGACGACCAGCGGCAGATCGAACCACGCGTAATTCCCAAGTACGCGCGGCAGCCATGCCTGCAAGACCAGCGCCGTAAGCGGAACCAGGGCGTAAACCAGCAGGGGATAGCGGTGGATCTCCATATCGCGCCGAAAGTCGGCGCCGAGCAGGGACATGGCTTATGGATTCCTCTCTGGTGGAGGTTGCGGGGTGGGGCTGGTTCCTGTCTTGGGCGCCGAGTTCGAATCCGCTCCGGTATCGGGAGCGGGTGCGGCTCCCGGGGAAAAGCGATCGGGATGAATGGTAGGCAAAAGCTTGGGCGCGGGCGGCCCGGCGGCCGGAGCGCTGGTCTCGCTCCCAGGCTGGCCGGGCTTTGCCGGCTGCGCCGCCCCTGCCTGGCTGGCGGCAGGGGCATTGGGATCGGTGAGGCCGGGCAGACGTTCGGCATTGATCTGCGAGGCCTTCAGCTGCTCCTGAATTGCCTGCTCCTTGATAGCTTCAGCTTCAGCGCCTTTCATCGCCTGGCTGGTAGCGATGTCTTTCTGCTGCTGATCAGAGAAGCGCGGTTGCGTCGAGGTGATGACGAGTACCTCGTCGAGCCGGTCGAGATGGGCCGCCGGCTTGACCATTACCTGGATGAACGCGTCGCGGTCTGGATCGCGACGCACTTTTTCGACTGTGCCAACGGGAAGGCCACGCGGGAAGACCAGGTCGCCCCCGGCGGTAAGCACCACCTCGCCGGGCTGGATGCGCTCGTCGGCCAGAATGCCAACGATCATGAGCTGGCCGTCGGCGTTGCCGCGCAGGATGCCGCGAAGGCGGGTAGTTTGGAGGATCACGCCCGCACCGCTGGTCTGATCGTTGATGGCCAGCACCTGGGCGGTGTGGGGAAAGACGTCGCGGACTTTGCCTACGATGCCATCTCCAGTGATAACGGCCATGTCGGGCTTGAGGTGAGCGTCCTCGCCTTTGTCGATATAGAAGACCCGCGATTGCGAGCTGCCGCTGGTGCCGATAGCCTGGGCGGCGATGGTCGAGTAAATGTATTTTTCCTGGAAGCCGAGCAGAGCCTGCAGGCGCTGACCCTGCCGCGCGTCTTCAAGCAGGGCGGCCTGCTCCAGCCGCAGACGGTCAATGGTGTTCTGGAGGTCCCGGTTCTGCTGCCGGACGTCCCTCAGATAAAAATAGTTGTTCCACACCCACAGAACACCCAGCTTGGAGTTGTGAATCAACCGCTCCGGAGGGGTGACGAGTTCATCCGCCCAGAGCCGGATCAGCCGGACGCTGGAGCCGTCGCGGGAATCGAGACTGCTGTGTCCGGCACTGCCGCGGCGCACCTGCATGGCCAAGCCCACGATCTGCGCCAACAGGATCGCCAGCAGCACCAGTACATTTCGGTAGCGGACGAAGAAGGATTCCATGAACAGTGAGCAGTGAGCAGTGAACAGTTGTCAGTGATCAGTTGCTACGAAGGCCAAGCGAAGCGGTTTTGGCGTCTGGACGGGATCATTCCGCTGTTCACTGTTCGCTGACCACTGTTCACTGTTCTTAGTCGATCTTGATTTTGCGCAGCAGGCGGAAATCTGAGAGCATTTTTCCGGTGCCGAGAACCACAGAAGCCAATGGGTCGTCGGCTACCGAGACGGGAAGCCCCGTCTCTTCGCGGATGCGTTTATCGAGATTCTTGATGAGCGCGCCGCCGCCGGTGAGCACGATGCCACGGTCAGAGATATCGGCCGAGAGCTCGGGAGGGGTGCGCTCCAGGGCGACGCGGATGGCATTCATGATGACGGCGATGCACTCGCCGAGCGACTCGCGGATCTCGCTGTCGTCAATGGTGATGGTTTTGGGTACGCCTTCGATGAGGTTGCGGCCCTTGATCTCCAGGCTGAGCGGCTTCTCGAGCGGGTAGGCCGACCCGATCTCGATCTTGATCTGCTCGGCGGTGCGTTCGCCGATGAGCAGGTTGTATTTGCGCTTGAGGTAGTTGGTGATGGCCTCATCCATCTGGTTGCCGGCCATGCGAACCGACCGCGAGTAGACGATGCCGGAGAGCGAGATAACGGCGATATCGGTCGTTCCGCCGCCGATGTCGACGACCATGTTGCCGGAGGGTTCCGTAATGGGAAGCCCGGCGCCGATGGCGGCCACCATGGCCTGCTCGACCAGGTAGACCTCGCTGGCCTTGGCGCGATAGGCCGAATCCTCGACGGCGCGCTTTTCGACCTGCGTAATTTCAGAAGGCACGCCGATGACGATCCGCGGATGGACCAGCATCTTGCGGTTGTGGGCCTTCTGGATGAAGTAGTTGAGCATCTTCTCCGTGACTTTGAAGTCGGCGATGACTCCATCCTTCATCGGCTTGATAGCCACGATATTGCCCGGCGTGCGGCCCAGCATCTCCTTGGCCTCTTTGCCTACGGCCTCCACTTCTCCCGTATTTTTGTTGAGGGCCACGATGGAGGGCTCATTGACGACGATGCCTTTGCCGGCCGCGTAGACCAGCGTGTTGGCAGTACCGAGATCGATCGCCAGATCGCTCGAGAACATGCTGAAGAGCGAGCGTAGCCCGTGAGACCGGGAAGGGCGGGAGGGGAATCCGTTCAAAGACATTGGAGACTGAGTGATTACCTCGAAATCTATTGTACGGCCATTATGCCGCAACTACACGCGAACCCTCGAAGTAATGGAAAAGAAGAACGTAACTCACTTATACCGACCCAAACCGATCCGCGCCCGCGGAGATTGGCGCCGCCGGCCTTCGCCGGAAAATCCGCCAATCCGCGTTACCATGGCAACGTGATTCATGAGGCTTTATGTCCCACACGACTTACCACAACCTGATCGGCGGCCAGTGGTTGCCGGCTGCGAGCGGCAAGACATTTCTGAATTTGAATCCGGCAGACCATTCGGAGGTGATCGGGGTTTTTCCGGCATCCGATGCCGAGGATGTGGCGCAAGCTGTGGCGGCGGCGAAAAAGGCGTTTGCGAGCTGGCGGCTGGTTCCCGCGCCGAAGCGCGCGGAGGTCCTGTTCCGCGCCGGCATGCTACTGCAGGAGCGAAAAGAAAAATACGCCCGCGAGATGACGCGCGAGATGGGCAAGGTGCTGGCCGAGACGCGCGGCGACGTGCAGGAGGCGATTGACGAGGCGTTTTATGTGGCCGGCGAGGGCCGGCGGTTGTTCGGGCAGACGACGCCCAGCGAACTCCAAAACAAATTCGCGATGAGCGTGCGCATGCCGGTGGGCGTCGTTGGCCTGATTACGCCGTGGAACTTCCCCATGGCGATTCCGAGCTGGAAGCTTTTTCCGGCGCTGGTCGCGGGCAATACCTGCGTGATCAAGCCGGCCGAAGATACGCCGCTCTCGACCTGCAACCTCGTCCAGACGTTGATGGACGCGGGGCTGCCGCCGGGGGTGGTGAATATTGTGACTGGTTACGGCCCGGAGGCCGGAGCGCCGCTGGTGGAGCATCCCGATGTGCGCGCCATCAGCTTCACCGGCTCGAGCGAGGTGGGCTCTCTGGTGGCGCAGCGCGCGGCGGCTACGTTCAAGCAGGTCTCGCTGGAGATGGGTGGCAAGAACGCGCAGATCGTGCTCGACGATGCGAACCTCGACCTGGCGCTCGACGGCGCGTTGTGGGGCGCTTTTGGGACGACCGGGCAACGGTGTACGGCGACCAGCCGCATCCTGCTGCAGCGCGGAGTCGCGGCAGAGTTTACCGAGAAGCTGGTTGCGCGGGCGCAGAAGCTGCGCGTGGGCAACGGGCTCGATGAACAGATCGACGTCGGCCCGCAGATCAATCAGCAGCAGATCGAGACCTCAAAAAAATATGCCGAGATTGCGTTGGGCGAAGGCGCCCAATTATTGACGGGCGGGCGTGTGCTCCATGACGGCGCTTACGCGAACGGCACCTTCTTTGAGCCGACGGTCTTTGCTGAGGTCACCCCTACGATGCGGATCGCGCGCGAAGAAGTCTTCGGGCCGGTGGTTTCGCTGCTCACGTTCGACACATTTGAGCAGGCGATCGAGATGGCGAACTCGATTGATTACGGCCTTTCGACTGCGCTCTACACGCGCGATGTAAACCGAGCTTTTGCGGCGATTCGTGACCTGGAGGCGGGCATCACGTATATCAATGCACCGACGATCGGCGCGGAGGTGCATCTGCCCTTCGGCGGGGTGAAGCAAACGGGCAACGGGCATCGGGAAGGGTTGGGCGCGCTTGAGTTCTTTACTACTTGGAAAGCAGTATATGTGGATTATTCCGACAAACTGCAGCGAGCGCAGATTGATAATGTGGAGTAGCGTCTTCGCGAGTGGAATCTTTGTAATGCGTTTCATACTTACATCAACGGAGCTATGCGGATGACTTACGTTCCCGATGCAACGCGTTATGACAACGCTCAGTTTCGTCGCTGCGGCCGGTTTGGGCTGGTGCTGCCGCCGGTGTCGCTGGGCCTTTGGCAGAACTTCGGCGGCGCGGATGTTTTTGAGACCGGCCGCGCCGTGATTCGCCGCGCCTTCGACCGCGGCGTGACACACTTCGACCTGGCCAATAATTACGGGCCTCCGTACGGATCGGCCGAGGAGAACTTTGGCGTGATCCTGCGCAAGGATTTTGGCAGCCTGCGCAACGAGCTGGTGATTTCGACCAAGGCGGGATGGGATATGTGGCCGGGGCCCTACGGCATCGGGGGCTCGCGCAAATATCTGCTGGCCTCGCTCGATGACAGCCTTAAGCGCATGGGGCTGGGATATGTGGACATCTTCTACGCGCACCGGCCGTGGGAAAATTGCCCGCTCGAGGAGACCATGGGGGCGCTCGCAACGGCAGTGTTTCAGGGCAAGGCGTTGTATGTGGGCATTTCGTCGTACAGCCCGGAGCGCACGCGCGAGGCTGTGCAGATTTTGAAGAGCATGGGTGTACCGCTCTTGATTCATCAGCCGTCGTACTCGATGCTGAACCGCTGGATCGAGAAAGGGTTGCTGGCAACGCTCGACGAACTGGGCGTGGGCTGCATCGCGTTTTCGCCTCTCGCACAGGGCGTGCTCACCGACAAGTATCTGAAAGGCGTTCCGGAGAGCTCGCGTGCCGCGGCACAAAATTCCTCGCTGCTCAAGGAATTTTTGAGCGAAGAAAATCTGAGGCGGGTGCGAGTTCTCAATGAAATTGCGGGCGGGCGCGGGCAGTCGCTGGCGCAGATGGCCATTGCATGGGTGCTGCGCGACCGGCGGGTGACGTCGGCGCTGATCGGCGCAAGGAATGTGGAGCAGCTCGATAACTCGCTCGACGCGCTGAAGAAGCTCGATTTCTCGGATGCAGAGCTGGCCGAGATCGACCGTTCTGCGCGGGACAGCGGAATCGACCTGTGGCAACAGGCGCGGGAGCAAATGATGTAGAAGGTCGTTGCGTCCGTTCGGTTTGATCGAGTCTCGCGCCGCCGACGGGCATTTAATGCGGACGGAGCGGGCTGACGAGGAGCAGGCGATGATTATCGGCGTTCCCAAGGAGATTAAGGACAACGAGGCTCGCGTGGGCGTGACGCCTGCGGGTGTGAAGGCCCTGACCGAGGCCGGGCACAAGGTGCTGGTGGAGACGCAGGCGGGCACGCTCTCCGGATTTCCCGACGACGAGTACCAGAACGCGGGCGCCGAGATAGTCGGCGAAGCGGGCTACGCGTGGGGCAAGTCCGAGATGGTGGTCAAGGTTAAGGAGCCCATCGAGAGCGAGTACGTATTTTTCCGCGACGGACTCCTGCTCTTTACCTATCTGCACCTCGCGCCTCTGCCCGCACTGACCAACAAACTGCTCGAGGCGAAGGTCATCGGCATCGCGTATGAGACCGTGCGCGACCGGCGCGGCATGCTGCCGTTGCTGATGCCAATGAGCGAAGTGGCAGGGCGGATGAGCGTGCAGGTAGGCGCGACGTATCTCGAAAAAGAACGCGGGGGACGCGGCATTCTGCTGGGCGGCGTGCCCGGCGTGCCGCCGGCGCATGTAACGATCCTGGGCGGCGGTATTGTTGGCACGAATGCTGCGCGGATCGCGCTGGGCTTTGGGGCCAAGACCACGCTGATTGACATGAATCTGAACCGGCTGCGCGAGCTGGAGGATATATTCGGCGGGCGGCTCTACACGCTGGCCTCGAACAGTTACAACATCGCGCAGACTACGCGCGAGGCAGACCTGGTGATCGGCGGCGTGCTGATTCCGGGCGCAACCGCGCCTAAACTGGTCACACGCGCGATGGTCAGCCAGATGAAGCCGGGCGCCGTCATTGTAGATGTGGCGATCGACCAGGGCGGATGTGTGGAAACGGCGCGGCCTACGTCACACTCTAATCCCAGCTATACGGTAGACGGCGTGGTGCATTACTGCGTAACGAACATGCCGGGGGCGGTGCCGCATACGTCGACGCTGGCGCTCACCAACTCGACCTTTCCTTATGTGCTCCGCCTCGCGAATCTGGGTGCACGCGAGGCGCTCAAGCAGGATGCAGGTCTGGCCGAAGGTCTGAATACGTGGATGGGCAAGCTGACCCATCGCGGCGTGGCCGAAAGCCAAGAGCGCGCGTGGACAGCGGCGGAGAAGGTCATCGGGTAATCGTCCAGGACAAGACAAGATCGCGTTATCCAACCCTTGCGACAGAAGCAACGGCGCCGCAAGGGTTGGAGCACACGGCTGCTCGGTTGAGGAGTATCGCACGCTGAGACTGTGTTTCTGGTGTGGCTTACAATGGTCCCGCGATCAGGGAGGGACTTTTGCAACGCCGCCAATTTCTTACTGCATCACTCGCCACTTCCGCGATGACACTCACGGGAAATGTTTCAGCCGAGGCGCCTGCGGCGCGCGCGCGCGAGTTCTATCAGATTCGCCGCTACGGCCTGACGAGCGGGCCGCAACCGAAAGTGACGGAAAATTATTTTGCGCATGCACTCATCCCGGCCCTAACGCGGATGGGCATGGGCCCGATGGGCGCGCTCAGGCTCGATTTCGGACCGGAAACGCCGACCTATTATCTGATCATTCCCGGCGCTTCGGTGGAGTCGCTCGCGACGCTGGACCTGAAGCTCGGCGAAGATCAGGATTTCCTCGAAACCGCGGCGCCCTTCTGGAATGCCACGGCGGCTGCGCCTGCATTTCAGCGCGTGGAGGCCTCGCTGCTCGAGGCCTTTGCCGGCTGGCCGAAGCTCACCCCGCCACCCGCCGCGGCCACCAAGAGCAAGCGGATTTTCCAGATGCGGACCTACGAGAGCCCCTCGCACCTCGACCATCAGCGCAAGGTGGAGATGTTCCACTCCGGCGAGTTCGATTATTTTGTCAAGGCGGGCTGTCGGCCAGTCTTCTTTGGCGACACGCTGATCGGCTCGCGCATGCCAAATCTGACCTACATGCTCAGCTTTGATGACGCGGCTGCGCTTGACGCGGGATGGAATGCCTTCCGCAACGATCCGGACTGGAAGAAGCTGCAGGCGAACCCGCGCTTCGCCTTTGATCCGATTGTCAGTAACATCACGAACCTGATACTCAGCCCGCTAGATTGCTCACAGATTTAGAGCGGTTCCACAGTTGATGTGCCCTTGCCGAAGCCGCGGAAGGTGGCATTTTCTTGAGGAAAATGCCACTTTGCAGCAGCGGCTTCGGGATATAGCAACTGTGAAACCGCTGTAGAGGTGAGCTTCAGGGCATTCGGTTCTTTCTCAGGGCCGAGCACAAGCGTGAAATTGCGGTTTTCGCCGTATAATCGCCGCATGCGTTTCCTGAGTGAACCGAGGCGGCGTTCCGCGGCATTTCTGGCGGTTGGAGTGCTGCTGTTTCTCGGCCTGTTGGGCGCGCTGCAGGCCTTCAACACATCGAGCGTCCGCTTTCTCAATCCTGAGACCTCCGGCGAGACACTGGCGTTTACGGCGATCACTTTTCTCGTGTTCCTGCTGCTATTGCTGCTGTTGATGCTGCTGCTCAGGACCATTCTCAAGCTCTACGCCGACCAGAGCAGCAGCGCCCTGGGCGCGCGGCTGCGCACGCGCATGGTGGTAGGTGCGGGGCTCATTGCGCTCACACCGGCCGTCTTCATGTTCCTGTTCAGCTTTCAGCTGATGAACCGGTCGATCGACCGGTGGTTTTCGCCGAACACCTCAGCACTGCGCGAGGACTCGACCCGCGTGGTGCAGCAGCTGGCGGAGTATGTGACCAGCAATGCGCGCGTGGAGGCAGAGTCGATTGCGGCGTCGGGTGCGCCGGACCAGGATCTTCCCCAGCTTCAGGACGTACTGGCTTCGCACCGCATTACTCTGGCCGGCGGCTTTGCGGTGGTGTACGGCAGGGACTCGCACCCACTCACGAGCTTTCAGGCTCCGTCTGAGTCCAGCGCAGCCCGTTTTTTGTCCTGGCTTGAACAGGGAGACCGCAGCGCGCCCATCCCGCTGCATGGACTGCTTTCCAGCGCACTGCTGCAGGCGGCCCAGCGGAGCGACGAGGCGATCGTCCAAGTGGCGGGTCAAGAGTACGCGCTGGGCATGGCCGTGACCGGCTCGGGCAAGGTCGTAGTCGTGGCGCTGCCGATGCCGCAGGGGTTGAGCCAGACGGCGAACAATATCCGTGCCGGGGCGACCGAGTACTGGCAGCTCTTCCGTACCCGCAACCGTCTGCGGACGATCTACTTCCTCATGCTGTTGCTGATCACCGTGTTCGTATTTTTCTCAAGCGTCTGGCTGGCGTTGTTTTTGTCCAAGCAGATCACGCGGCCTGTTGAAGCACTCGGCAACGCCATGGACCAGATTGCGGCAGGCAAATACGAAGAACGCGTGGAGACGGTCGTGAGCGGCGAGATGGGCGACCTTGTGCGCTCATTCAACCACATGGCCTCCGATCTTGAGGCCAGCCGCAAGCTGGCGGAGAGGTCCTCGGCGCAGTTGACCGCCGCCAATCAGGCCATCGAAGAGCGGCGGCGCGAACTGGAGACGATCGTCGAGACGATTCCCTCGGGCGTGGTGACACTGGACGGCTCGGGAACGGTGCTCCAGTCGAATCGCGCCTTCGCCGCGCTGATGGGTTTGCACGAGGAGGATAACTTCACCGGGGAAAAGATTGAAACGCTGGTGCCGTCTGATTGCCTCGACGATCTGGCCGGCGTCATCCGGCGCGGGCACCGCATGGGCGCTGCCTCCACCGAGACGGAGTTTCACGGCCGAGGACGCACGAATCATCTGGCCATTACCAGCGCGCGGCTTGAACTGGCCAATGGAGAAACCGGCAGCGTGCTGGTGATCGAAGATACGACCGAACTGTTGCGCGCGCAGCGGCAGTTGGTGTGGAAGGAAGTGGCACAACGCGTAGCGCATGAGATCAAGAACCCGCTCACGCCCATTGCGCTTTCGGCAGAACGGATCGGGCGGCATCTCGACCGCGGCCAGACGGACTCGCCCAGCATCATCCGCAAGTGCAGCGAGGTGATTCTCGGCTGCGTGGGAACGTTGCGAACGCTGGTGGATCAGTTCTCGGCGCTGGCGCAGTTTCCGGCGCCACAGCCTCGGGCCTGCGATCTGAACCGTATTGCGGAAGAGGCGTTAGCGCTATTCGCCGGCAGGCTGGACAGCATCACGGTGCAGCGCGACCTCGAGCCACATCTGCCCCTGGTGGTAGCGGATCCCGAGGCGATACGACGGGCTCTGGCGAATCTCATCGACAACGCCGCCGAGGCCATGCAGGGGAGCCTGCTGCGCCTGCTCGGCATTCACACATCGCTCATCGAAGACGGGACCGCTGTGGAGATTGCCATTTCGGATACCGGTCATGGGCTGACCGATGAGATCCGGGAACGGCTGTTCCTTCCCTTCTACTCGACCAAACACCGGGGTACCGGACTGGGGCTTTCCATCGCGGCCAAGATCGTGCAGGAGCATGGGGGCTCGATTCGCGCTGAATCGAACAACCCAAAGGGAGCGTGCTTTTTGGTGCGGTTGCCGTTGATCGAAGTAGGCGCCGCGACGCTTGAGAGCACGCCCACATTAGAGGGCAGCACGGAGACAGTCATGAAGGGGCTGCCCTGATGGATCACATCCTGGTGGTGGACGACGAAGCGGAGATACGCAACTCCCTCGAAGAGATTCTGCGCGAAGAAGGGTATGGAGTGGCCAGCGCAGCCACGGCAGGCGAGGCCATACTCGTGCTGCAGGATGCGCCTTACGACGTCGTTCTTCTCGATATCTGGCTGCCTGACCGCGACGGCCTGGATGTGCTGGCCGACCTGCGTCAGCAGGCCTCTGAAGGCAAGCCGGAGGTGGTGATTATCAGCGGCCACGGCACGATCGAATCTGCCGTGAAGGCCACCAAGCTGGGCGCTTACGACTTTCTTGAAAAACCGCTTTCCCTTGAGCGCACACTGATCGTTCTCAAGAACGCTGTGGAGGCGCGCAGACTGCGCATGGAGAACGCGGAGTTCAAGCGGCAGTTCAACGTGGGATCAGTGCTCACGGGCGAAAGCGTCCCCGTGAAGGCGCTGCGCCAGCAGATCCGGCTGATGGCGCCCACCAACGGCCGGGTGCTGATCTACGGCGAGTCCGGCACCGGCAAGGAACTGATTGCGCGCGCCATTCACGCCGAAAGCCTGCGCCGCGACCGCGTCTTTGTCGAACTGAACTGCGCGGCCATTCCCGAAGCGCATATCGAGGCCGAGTTGTTCGGCTATCGGCACGGTGTGCAACCCGGCCGGCCCGTCGAACAGCGCGGAACCCTGGAACGCGCCGACTCGGGAACCCTGTTTCTAGACGAAGTGGGCGACATGAGCCTGAAGACGCAGGCTAAGGTTTTGAGCGCGCTGGATGAGCAACTGTTCACGCCGGTGGGCGGCACGCAGCCGCTGCGCGTGGATGTGCGCCTCATCGCTTCGACGAACAAGGATCTTGAAGAGGAGATTGCCAAAGGCAACTTTCGCGAGGATCTCTTCTACCGGCTCAATGTGGTTCCGTTTTTTGTGCCGCCGCTGCGCGAGCGCAAGCAGGATATCCCGCCGCTGGTGCGCGAGTTCCTTACCGAGTTCGGCCG
>JASHVE010000378.1 GCA_030039675.1 Acidobacteriaceae bacterium
GAAACGGTAACGTGGCTCGCCGTCCGGGGAGTCATGTGTGGGTCCTGTATGCTCGAAGAGAAGAGTGTTGTCTGCGCTTCCCTGTCTGCCTGTCTATGCGCTATAGCCCGCAATTCTTGCTTTCCGCTTTATCGGCGGCGCAGTTTCCCGCGGCGAGCGTGCCCGAGGTTGCGTTTCTGGGCCGGTCAAATGTGGGCAAATCGAGCCTGCTGAATGCGCTGGTGGGCGAGAAGGCCGCGAAGGTATCGCAGACGCCGGGGCGCACGCGGGCCATCAATTTCTTTCTGCTTCTGGATGAGAAGCAGAGAAAGCGTATCGTTTTCTCTGACCTGCCGGGCTACGGCTATGCGAAGATCTCGAGGTCAATCTCAGCGGGTTGGCCGAAATTCATCGAGCCGTATCTGGCCGAGCGCGAGACGCTGGCGTTGTGCGTGTGCCTGGTGGACTCGAATATTCCGCCACAGCCAAGTGATGGACAACTGCTCGACTGGCTGCGGGCAGCGGGACGGCCGTTTGTTGTAGCGGCCACCAAGATCGACCGGTTGAGCGGTAATGAGCGAATGCGAAATCTTGCAGCGTTGAAGAAGGCGCTCGATGTGGATGCGATTGTGCCGGTCTCCGCGAAGACGGGGTCGGGCATCAGGGATTTGTGGGCGCGGATTGAAGAGGCAGGGAACAAAGAATAGGGAATAGGGAAAAGGGAAATCGATCACTCGTTGGTTTTTAATTGAGATCAATACGATCCTGGGTCGTGCCAGCTGTGCTGGCGGACATAAAAGACGAATTCGCCAGGTTTGACGGCGATGCGCGGCCGCTCGTACTTGCCGTTGTAACACTCGTTGGGTGCGATCACGCCGGTGTTCAGGATGTCGTGGATTGAGTACCAGTGCGTCCGGCGATCGTCTTTTTCCTTGCCGGTATCGCAGTTGATGTAGATCTCCATGGAATTGTCGAAGGTGCCCTGCACGGAGAGAAACTCAGCGCCGCCGGGGACCGTGACCTGGCCGGTGCCGTCGTCGTCGATGTGCAGCGTATCGTTGTGAAGGTCTTCCTGGTGGTTCAGGCGCACGAGGAGGTTGTCGGGCTTGAGCTGGCGGCCGCTGCGCGCGTCGTACATGCGAATGGTGATGGTGTTGCCTGCGGGAGCGGTTTGGCCGTGAGACAGAAGGCAGACGCACAGCGCAAGAGCGGCGAGGGGGCCGCGGGTTCTGAAGGGAGGCATGCCTTTACTTTGCCACGAGGCCGCTGCGTTTTCCAGAAGAAGATTGCGGAGGGGAATCACGTCAGATTTCGGGGCACATTTCCGCGCGCGTGAGCCGGTGTGTTTCGGCTACCAGGAAGAATAGGGCTGGCCGTCGGAGCCGGTGTCTTGCGAGCCGGAATGAATGTCGGTGATGCCCGGCTCAGTTTCGTCGATGGAGTACATGGCGTCGCTGGTGTCAGTGACCCAGGTGTCATTGGCGTGGGTCATGGGGTCTTCGGGAATCGCGCGCAGATATCCGTTCTGCACCAGGTCATCGAGCGACTGTGGGGCCTTCTGCTTGTCCATGGTGTAGGAGTCGATGGCGGCGCGCATGGTGGAGAGATCTTCTTTGAGCACGGCCTCACGGGCGTGCTTGATGGCGCCGACATAGCTGGGAATGGCCATGGTTGTGAGGACCAGGATGATGGCCATAACGATCATCAGCTCGATGAGCGTGAAGCCGGATTCGAGTTGGCGATTCGTTTCCAATGTTTCCTTTTCCGCGGCCCGGGCCAGAGCCCCCAGGCTTATTGTCGTGCATTTGTGCGCCGGAGCTAAAGCCCCGGCCTACCAATCCGGCCTACCACGTGTTGTACTTGGTGCCGTCGAGGGCCGTTCCGTCAGACTTTGAATACACATCAAAGACGCTCTCGCCGCCGTAAGAGTCCGAGTCCGGGTCATCCTGCATGGAACGCAGACCCCATTCAGCCTTGCCGGTCATGGGGTCGATGGGAATGCGGCGCAGAAACTTGAGCTTCTTGCCCTGCACGTCGACGCCATTTACCAGCGTTTCGAGATCCGGCGGGTAGTTCTGGCTGTCCACCTTGGTTTGGAAGGCGCCTTTGTCGGCCGCGTCCTTGTATTTGTCGATGGCGTCGCGCATCATCCACAGATCGCGGCGGAGCTCGCGCTCGTTCTGGCGCTTGACGGCGAAGCGCGCCACCGGAAACGCGGCGGAGGCGAGGACCGAGAGGATCGCGACGGTGACGATCAGCTCGACCAGCGTGAGGCCGTTCTCGCGAGCTTTTCTGCTCGGCGCCACGGAGCCGATTTGTGGTGCGAACGCCATGCTCTGCTTCCTACGGGACGATCCTTCTGCGCCCTACCGGACGACAATATTGGCCTGTGCGCCTTGGGCCTGCACCTGCTGCTGGCTGCTGGTGACCACACCGCCGCGGGTCATCGAAAGGACGCTCTGGCCGGCAGATTTGGCCTGAAATGTTAAGACGCAAACCACGCCTCCACCGCTCATCCCCGGCGCACCCGGTGGACGCGAGGCCACGATAGTTACGTTGCCCTGGCCGTCGTCGCGATGGATGAGCGCTGCCGCCTGGCCGTCGCGGCTGAGGAAGTCGCCGGAAGCCACGTTGGTAAGCGCAAGCTGGTCCGGATTGTAGTGGAGTTGCAGCGGGACCGATGCCACGTCGGCGCCTCCATTCAAGACCACCGGAACCTGGAAGGTGGTTCCTGCGGCCAATGGAGATGCGGGAGCATTGAGGGTAAAGGCTGCGTTACCGGCAGGAGGAGACGCGGCCGGCTGGCCGGGCTGGGCATTGGGTTGAGTGTTGGGCGGCGCAGGCGGAGGGCCAAAGTTCGGCTGCTGGGCGGTGCGCATCTGCGCCAGCAATTCCGGTGCTGCAGTCTGCGCGCTCTGCGCAGGGACGCTGGCCATGGCGGGCCGGCCCTGGCCGGGCGGCGCTGAGTTCGGCTGTTCGAGTGAGGTGGGCCGCACGCCGGGAACGAAGGCCGGCGGCTCGTTATCGAGATGGCGCAGATCGATGGACTGGCCGGAGCCGGTGTCGATGGCGCGCAGGTTCTGCTGATCCAGATCGTGCGAGCGCACGATGTGGGGCACTACGACGAAGACAATCTCGTCGTTCTGGATGGTGTGGTCTTTGGAACCGAAGATGTACTTCAGGATCGGGATGGAGCTGAGGCCGGGAATGCCGGTCCAGCTCTGCTGGTCCTGGTTGTCCTGGATGCCGCCGAGGATGCTGGCTTCGCCTTCTTTGAGGCGGATGACCTGATCGACGACGCGCTGGCTGAGAATGGGCTCTGTTACCCCGCTGATGGTGACCGATCCGCTTTGTGCGCTGACCGTAATCTTGATCTTGAGCGTGACGTCATGATCGTAATGCACGCTGGGTGTGACTTCGATTTCGACGCCGACGTCTTCGTACTGGAATTGCGTGTTGACCAGCGAACTGACCAGGGCCGTGGCTGCGCCGGTCTGGTAAGAACCGGTCGCGATGGGAATCTTGGAGCCGATCTTCATGTCGGCCTTCTGGCCGTCTGTGGCGCGGATGCGCGGATCCTGAAGGATCTGGGTATTGGCGTCAGTGAGGAGAAGATTCAGCGTGGCCGAGCCGACGGTTACGGCAAAGTCGGAGGCCTTGAGGTGCGACAAATCGTAAAGAGTCGGCGTCGTGGTGCCGGAGGTCGTCGAAGTGCTCGAAGAAGACGATGAGGACGACGTGGTGCAGTTCGAGCCCGAGCAGGGCGGCTGCAGCGCTATGCCGAAGCTGCTGGGCCAGGTGATGCCCAGCGTACGTTCCCAGTTCTTGCTCACCTCCAGCACGGCCGTGTCCACGACCACTTCGGCGCGCGGTTTGTCGAGATCGGCGATGAGCTTCTGCGCCAGCAGCAGCTCGTCGGGGGTGCCGCGCATCACGATGGCATTCTGGCTTTGCACGCCGTAGACCTTGGTGTTGGGCAGCACATTGCGCAGAGCCGTCTGCACGTCATTCAGATCGTTTTGCTGCCAGGCGTTGGCCAGGTAGAAGGTCTGCACGGCCTGCTCGTCGAGTTCAGTGCGCTTGATGCGCGTGTTCTGGGCCACGAAGATGGTGTTGTCAGTGACGGGGCGCCAGAAGGTGTTGGACATGGTGCTCACGATGCGCAGCGCATCCATGAGCGAGACGTTGTTGAGGTCTACCTGGATGCGTTTCGAGTTGTAATCGGGATCAAAGAGGACATTGATGCCGGCGGCCTTGCCGATGGCCTGATAGATGACCTTTGTGTCCTGCTCCATGTGCAGCGTGAGCGGCTCAGTCGAGATGGGTTTGAGCTGGGCGGGGCCGCCGATCTCTGCGATCTCCTGCTCGGCGTTAGCCGCCTCCGGAATGGCCATCTCAGTGGTGGGGAGGCCCTGGCTCTGCTTCTGGCGAATCTGGGCAATCTCCTGCTGTGCCGCTTCGTTGCCGGGGTCGATCTCGGCGGCGTGGAGAAACTCCGCCAGGGCGCCTTGCGCATCGCCGGCCTGGAGCAGCTTGCGGCCCTTGCCGATGTGTGCGGCAGAGGCGGAGAGGCGGACGCGGTAGAGCGCGGTCTGGTAGCGCAGGTCTTTGGGGTTTTTCTGGAAGGCCTTCTGGTAATCGTCGAACGCGGTGTCGTAGTCCTGGCGCGCTTCGGCCGCCTGGCCGTGCTTGTAGAAGGAACTGGCGGAGGGCCCGTAGGCGTAGAGGCGCACCGCAGACAAGCCGAACAGGGCAAGCACGGAGGCAGAAGCGATTCCCAGAAAGGCTCTCGATAGAACGAGCCTGCGGGGCGAAGGTTGAATGCGGTGGTTCATTCGACTCCCAGGAGTTTAACCCGCTTGCAGTCTGCGGCGGGACTTGCGGTCGGGCGGCACAGCCCGGTCTTCAAACTGTCTTGCTGGCAGCTTTCAATAAGGCTGCCTCATTTTAAGGCATTCCTCCCTCTGATATCGCCCTTTGTCGCCTCGTGCAAGGTAGCAATTTCATAAAGAAATTGCCACTCCGACGCATCGGCGTCGAGGTACAGCAGAAGGAGAGATGCTTTCGTGAGCGAAGGCTCGCTTGAACAAATCCGGCGCCCGGCGCGGGTGTGGGGTTCCGGCCGTGCCGATGCTACGATGAAAATGCGAGGATGCCCGGAAATGGCGCGCCAGACCAGCCACGTGATTGCTCCGAAGGAGACGCCGGGCGCGAAGAAGCCGGTACGGCCGCGCGATCCTGTGGCCTCCGGTGAGCGCGATGCGGCGCACAACCGCGCGGCCGGGCATAATTACTTTTTGCTGGAAAAGTTCGAGGCCGGTGTGGCGCTGCGCGGGACCGAGGTGAAATCCATCCGCGAGGGCAAGGCCAACCTGAGGGATGCCTACGGGTTGATCAAGGACGGCGAGGCTTTCCTGCTGAATATGCATATCGGTCCTTATTCCCATGGCAACATTGCCAACCATGACGAAACCCGTACGCGCAAACTGCTGCTGCACCGGGAAGAGGTTCGCAAGCTACAGTCGAAGACGCAGATCAAGGGGCATACGCTCATTCCCACGCGGCTTTATTTCCGCAACGGGCGTGTCAAATGCGAACTGGCCGTGGCCAAGGGGAAACAGGATTGGGATAAGCGCGAGACGGAGCGGCGGCGCGAGGCCGACCGCGAGGCGCGGGCGGCGATCAACGCCAATAAGCACCGG
>JASHVE010000379.1 GCA_030039675.1 Acidobacteriaceae bacterium
CCCGTGATGTGATTCTCGACAGTCAACTCTCAACCGCTCTTCGGAGGTTTGCCATGAAGTTGCTACGAATTTCTATCCCCTTACTTACGCTGCTCTCTGTGCTCGCGCCTGTGGCGCACGCACAGTTCGGCAGCGGCATCGTCTTCGACCCCACACAATCGGCCCATGCCATTCAGCAGATCGAGCAGGGATCGCAGCTTTACACCACCGCGGTCGCCACACGCAACCAGATCGTCAGTATGTACAACCTCGCCTACCAAATGTCGCAGTTGCCGCAGGATCTCGAAACCCGGTACAAGGCCGACTGGTCGCAGTGGACGAGCCTGCAGGTCCCCGCGAACACCTATGGCAACACCGCGGCGCTGGTGAATGCCCTCAACTACGGCGCGCTCGTCAATGCGCAGCAGGGCTACAACAGCGCCTATGTGCAGGCCCAGAGCTATCCCTCGGGGGCTTACTCGTCTCTCGACTGGCGCACCCAGGCCACGGTCGCCAATCAGTACGCTACCTCGGAGCTGGCGCAGACGACCACCACCAACACGCTGGCGACGCTCGGCACCATCCGCACAGACGAGCAGGGGTTCGCCACCAAACTCTCCAATCTCGATTCCGACACATTCTCGACCGACCCCAGTCAACAGACCGAGGCCGCGCTGCTCGGCAAAATCAACTCCGCGACGCTGCTCCAGATCCATTTGCAGCAGGACACCAACCAACTCCTTGCCGCTTCGATCCAGCAGCAGCTTATCGCTCAGAAACAGCAGATCGACTCCCAGAACCGCTCCCTCAATAACGCCATTTACTTCCAGCAGAACTTTCCCACCACGATCCAGAACGTGAACAACGGCGTGAGCGATTCCATGCACTCCATCTCTCTGAGCATCGACGGGAGCTACTGATGGGACAGAACATCATCGCCCAGCTTGGGCAAGCCATCACGCAGTTGCTCTCTTCCGAGGGCAATACCCTCCAAGCCACGGGACTCGACATCTTCCGCGGCCTGGCGACGATTCTCATCGTCTGGTTCGGCATCAAGGCCGCCCTGTCCGCATCGCAGGGACTCGGCGGTTTCCACTTCGCCAGGTTCGCCGACCTGATCCTCATGATCTCCCTCGGCCTCGGGATGCTGACATATTACTCGACGCCGATCCCCGGCACCAGCTACAGCTTCAGCGATCTCATCACCAAAGAGGGCTTGAATCTCTCGAACGCAATCGAGTCCGACCAGACGCAGGAGATCGCCACCACCATCACCGGCGCCGAGTAGCAACTCGGCGCGCCGCCGGGCAGCTTCAGCATTCTCGAAGACCTCACCTATTTATTGATAGCGGTCATTCTCGCTGCGATGGAAGCCGCCGCCTTCTCCGTCATCGCCTACGGCTACGTTGCCTCGGCGGTGTGCGTTCTGGTCGGCCCGGTCTTCATTCCGTGGTTCATCGTGCCCAAGATGGACTGGCTCTTCTGGGGATGGCTCAAAGCCTTCATCGGCTTCAGCTTCTATCAGGTCGTCGCCTCGGCCTTCGTGTACGTCTTCGCCAAGGTCCTTGCGGGGATGTTCCAGGCCATCGGCAATATCAACATCTCGAATGCCCTGACCATCCTGCCGGCGCTGCTGATTTCGCTCTTCGTCTGCATCTACGGCGTCTTCAAGGTTCCCGAGCTGACTTCGGCGATCCTCAGCGGACGCACCGGCACCTGGGTCAACGTGTGGGGAGACTAGCCATGCCGACGACACAGAATCCAACCATCACAGCGGGCCACAAATTTCTGGAACTGTACGCGGAGCCGGTCGTGACCAACACCTATCTCAAGGTTGCGCTGCTCGTGCTCTCCGTCGTCACGCTCGCGCTGCTTGCGCTCCTCTACCGCGCCGAGACCGCTGCCTCGCGGCTGAAGCCGCTCGTCATCGCGGTCTCGGATATTGGCCGCGGCCAGGTGATGAACTACGAGGATTTCGCCAAGATTCCCCTGGACCGGGTCAGCAAATACTACCTCGCGCAGTGGGCGCAGCTCTACTACGGACGCAACCATGCCACCTTGCAGCGGGACTTCTCGCAGTCGCTCGATTTCTTCTCCCCGCCGTTGCAGTCTGCGACGCTTCAGCAGGTCAGCCGGCAGAAGACCCTCCAGACCTTTCTGCTGGATCCCAGCGCGCCCAACGTGGACATCGAGATCGATGCCGTGGTCCTCGAAGATATGCGGCAGTCGCCCTATCGCGCGCAGATCGAATTTCAGAAGGTCTTCCGCTCGCCCGGTGATGGAACCGAGCAACGCCGCGAACGCTGGACCGCCAATGTCATTTACAGTTTCCGCGGCGAGGTGCCCAACCAGATGCTGCTGGTCAATCCGCTTGGCCTCGTCATCAGCTACGTCCACGAAGACCAGGCATTCGGGAGTTGACTTGCTATGCGACCGAAGAAGCCTATCCTTCTCTATTGCGCCGATCAGGAACTGCTCTCGGCTACCGCCTTCGCGCTGCGCCTGCACCCCTATGAGGTTACGGCTGTCAACGATGGCCGGAACGCTGCGGCGCTCATGATGGCGGGCTGCACCGAACTTGTCTGCGGCATTTTAATCCACGCGCAGCAGGGCGACTCAGCAGGCAGGATTATTCACCGCCTGCTGGAATCGGACATACACGTTCCTCTGCTGCTCGTTGACTGCGCCGGGGATCTGGCGCCTGTCCGCTATGCCGACATGATGCTGTACGGCCGCAACACCACGACAGCGCACATCCTCGCTTCGCTTCGCGTGCTCTGTGAGCCGAAGCGGGGACCGCGCCCACGGAGTGCCGCGTGAGCATCGTACCCCATCCATTCGCCGCCTATCGCCTGCTGTACGGCGATGCGCTGGCCCGACTGCGCGAACTGCCCGGCCAATGCGTGCAGTGTGTGGTGACCTCGCCGCCCTATTGGGGCCTGCGCGACTACGGCGTGGACGGTCAGATCGGCCTTGAATCGACGCCCGAAGAATATGTTCTCAAGCTGGTCGAAGTATTCCGCGAAGTTCGTCGCGTCCTTCGCAACGATGGCGTCACATGGGTGAATCTTGGCGACATCTACTTCGGGAGCTGGGGCAATTACGGTGGGCAGAACCGCGGACACGGAACGCAGCGCGAGATCGTGAATGGCAGCGCCGTGCCCAACCCAGCCTACGACGGACTGGAACGGTATCGCCCGCCAAGCGCCCTGCCGCATCCCGTCCTAAAGCCCAAAGATCTCGCTGGCATTCCCTGGCGTCTCGCTTCGGCGTTGCAGGCCGACGGCTGGTGGCTGCGCTCCGACGTGATCTGGTCGCAGCCCAACCCCATGCCGGAGAGCGTCACCGATCGCCCCACCAAAAGCCATGAGTATGTCTTCCTGCTGGCAAAGAGCGACTGCTACTTCTATGACGCCGAAGCTATCAAGGAGATCGCGGTCGGCGATACACCCGGCAAAATACCACCCATAAGCAGCAAACCGCCATCGAGCAGGGCGACGACCAGATGCGGACGAAGGCAGGACTTACGGAGATCGTCGCCTTCGCCCGGCATAACAAGCGTTCCGTCTGGACCATCGCAGTCGAGGCGTTTCCTGACGCGCATTTCGCGGTATTTCCCACCAGGCTAGTAGAACCGTGCGTCCTCGCTGGCACGAGCGAGTACGGCTGCTGCGCCCAATGTAACGCGCCGTGGACGCGGATAGTGAAACGCAGCGTTGATTTTCAATCGGGCAGCGGCAGGGCCGGGAATGCGCCCGAAGGCAAGTACGCTGGCAGTGTCCAGGCGGAGAGCGGTGATTACGACATACGTCTCGGTCCCGTCGTGACGACGGAAACCGTGGGCTGGGAACCCTCCTGCCCATGCAATGCAGAAATCGTTCCTTGTACCGTTCTCGATCCGTTTAGCGGCGCCGGGACCACGGGCCTCGTCGCGCTGCGGCTTGGCCGCAGCTATATCGGCGTTGAGTTGAACCCGGAGTATGTAGCAATGTCCGAGCGCCGCATCCGCGAGGATGCTCCGCTCTTCCGGCAAGGAGGGCAGGGATGAATTCTCTATATGTCTATTCGGGATCGAGCAACATGGAATGCACGTTGCTACCGATCCTGCTTTTCGCTCAGCAG
>JASHVE010000380.1 GCA_030039675.1 Acidobacteriaceae bacterium
CAAGCGACCGCAGCTGCGTCGCCGTGCGCAGATAGCTTTCATTCGCCAGCCGCTCCTGGTAAAACGTCAAAATATCGAGCATCACCGCTGCTGCATCCAGCAGTGCAATGCTGAAGTCATCGTCGTCGCGCGTCTTCAGCCATGCCAGCGCCGGATAATCGGAACTTGAAAGCCGTGCCAGCATCGATTGCTTGAACGTCGCCCACGTGCCGGTGCGATATGCGATCGCCGCGAGGCCGGGCAGATTGCTCTCACCCTGCGGCGTCTCCACCGCAACGCCGGCGCAGCAGCCGCACGTGCAATCCGATGTGCCGGCGCAACTCATAGGCCTTTCACTTCCCTCCCTGCATCACCAGCGTCAGCCGCCCGTGATTCGGATAACTCGGGTCGTTGTCCATCTGGGCAATCTGCAAGGCCCGAAGGGGAATCTCACCACGTTTCAGATAACTCTTCGTCGCCACGCCCTGCGGTTGAAACACGCTCGCGGTCAAGCTCGTCACACCTGCCACCTGGCGCGCGGCCGCATAAATCGGACTCAAATACACCGTTTCACCAAACGCAAAGCTGTCGGGATCGAAATATCCCGGCTGCCCGTTCGGCTGCAACTGGCTCCCCAACACCGCAAGCAGAGCCTGCTCCACATCGGCCTGGAAGTAGTCCGGATCGACGCACACCGTGAGCTGAATTTCGAGCGGCACATACTGCGGCGACTCCAGTTGCACATCCTGCCCAGCAAGCCGATAGCGATTCACGAGCTTCGTCAGCGATCTCTGCAGCGCCGTCGTCAGATTCCCCGCATTCTGCGGCTCTGCCGCAATGAACACCGTGTACCAACTTCCCGTCCACCGCAACTGCGCCACGGCCTGCTTCACCTGCGGACTGCTCTCCGTTACCGTCTCGTAATCCGACCTGCTCACCGCGCGTTCCTGCGTCATGAATGCCTGCGGTGCGCGCCGCTGTATCTGTGCGTTCGTCTCCGGATCCGCGCCGCCCATGGCGGGAAGCGGATTCGTGCACTTCTCAATCCGCGGGTCGCCCGCAAAATAAGTCAGACTCTCCGCGCCCACATTGCCTGCGGTCCCGTTGCCCACGCGGTATGTCGCCGCAAACACCGTACCGCTGTCCGGAAATCTTCCGTTCGTGTCATCGCCAAACCGCAGCCGCGCGACGCCGTTCGCTTCCACCTCGACTACAAAGTTCGCGTCCTCTGCGCCGCTTTCGAGCAGGTCGGGCAATGGCGTCCATGTTGTCGTCACATCGTCATACGCGCCTGAAAGTGAAATCGCAGGCACCGCTTCGCTCGCGTCGTAGTTCATCAGGTCGAATGCAGACAAACTCAAACTTGGCTGCTCAGCAAAACTCCTCACCGCAACCAGCAGCGCCACGTCATCAAATGTCGTCGCCACCGTCCCCAGCGTCAGATCGTTGAACTCCTCCACCACCACCGGCGCCTGCACGCCCACGCCGCCCGACGGCGGATTGTAGACAACCAGCAGATTGAACTCATCAGGATTCGACTGGTCGCCCTGTGCCAGCACGCCAAAGTTAGGCGGCCACGCCAGCGGGTTCACCGCCTGCACATCGAGATAATTCGCTCCATGCTGATCGGTGAGCTGCACCACGCCCGCATTTGTCAGCATCTCCGGCGCCGCAGGAAGTCCATTCGGCATCGCGCCTGGAGCAAAGCCCGCCGGCACCTGGATCAACTTCGAATACATGTTGATCTGGGTCTTCGCGTAGTTCATGTCCGTGGTCGTCAGCGACAGATTCGTGAATGACTCCAGCACTGCCTGTACCGTGGTGCCCGTCGGCGCGTACACCACCTTCAGATCGAAGTTCGCCGGATTGATCGCATTCGTCTCGGCCACAATCCCGAAGTACTGCGGCCACGCCCACGGCTCGTCCGCCGCGACCGCCAGACTCGTCGCACCGTTCGCATCGTTCAGCGAAACATATCCAGCCGTCGTCAACTGCACGATCCCCGGCGTCACCGGCGACCCCGCAATCGCCAGCGGCGCAGCCTGCGTAATCGGGCTGTCCTTCAACTGCGGCCAGTAGCGCACCGGCAGCGCCGTGGGAACCGACGGATTGCAGCGATTCCCCGCCGCATTTTGCGGCTGAAACAACTCCGGCTCCGGCACCGTTCCCAACGCAACGCCGCTCAACGTCAACCCCTGGTCCGCGAGTACGACATTGCCCAGCACCACGCTCACATCTGTCAGGGTCTGCTGTTCTCCGCTCGAATCAATGAATGTAGAAGAAATGCAAACCGGAAACGGCAACGCATCATCCGCCGACCACTGAATCTCCGTCACCGGCGTCGGCTGCTGCGAAACCGAAATTACCGGCTCGCCCGTTCCCGTCTCAAACAGCGGATCGACGAGTGTCTGCCCTATCGCATTCTGCGTGGTCACTTGCGTGAGCCGCACCGCGCATCTGTGCCTAAGGTCCGCATCCGCCGCATTCCCGGTCTGCGGCCCAAGCACTTCTTTGAAGATCAGCACATCACCCGCCTGCAGATTCGAATAGGTCCCAAGCAGCGTCGCCTCCGTTGCGCCCTGCGGCAAACAGCAGTTCGCATCGCCCCACGTGTAGAAGTGCATCAGGTTGTGTTCGGGAAAGAGCTCCGCATCCTGCATCGGCTCAAACGCCACTACACCTGCCGCCAGCGCTGCCTCTTCATTGCCCGCGCCAACAGCCAGCGTCGACGGCATTCCCGGTGCAAACGTATAGAACCGCGTGAGGCTCTGATCCAGAAGAAACCGCATCGAGGTCTGCACCTGCACCCACGCGCGCGCATTTGCGCCATCGGGTACAAAGTAGTCGACCAGCCGTGCATGCCGGCGCAGCGAGATGCGGCTCCGCGCCGTTTCGAGATACGCCTCCGTCGCCACCGCGTCCTGCTGGTAGCTCAGATAGTCGCCGACATACGCCAGTACTTCGGCCAGCGCAACACCGATGTCCGCCTCCGCAGATCCGCCCCAATTCGGCACAAGCTGATTCAGCCGGTCGAGCAGCACCGTGCGGAATGCCCCATAATCCTTCGCCAGATAGTTGATCGGCGGCGGGGTCATTGGCGCCGGTGGGCATTCACACGGCGGCGGAGCGCAATCAAAATCGTTCGGACACTCCACCTTAAAACTGAATTGAACCTCCGACAGAACAGGATCGAATCCACCCAGCACCTCCGTCACCGCAAACGTGTCTTCGCTGGCTTGCGGCGCGTTGTTCACCAGCCGCAGAACATACGGCGAAAAATCTCCCGCCGCACTCGTCCGCACCACAAGCACATTGGTCTTATCCGGCAGGCTCGCGAAGTATCCCTGCTCCCACGCATT
>JASHVE010000381.1 GCA_030039675.1 Acidobacteriaceae bacterium
GGTCGCGGCGCTCGACGATCTTTCCTGAGTTTGTGGGCCACACGATCGCGGTGCACAACGGCAAAAAGTTTGTCCCCGTGTACGTGACCGAGAACATGGTGGGTCACAAGCTGGGCGAGTTTGCGCCGACACGGACCTTCAAGGGCCACACCGGCGGCGCCAAGGCGGCGGAAACCGCGGCGAAGCCGAAGTAGGGAAAAGGCAGCTTCTAGCCTCTAGCTTCTAGCCCTTAGCTTTTCGTGCTGGGGCAAGGGCCGCGGCGGGAGCGAGATGAAGCTAGAAGCTGAAGGCTAGTAGCTAGTAGCTGGCATTTTGAGGAAGAACAATGGCAGTCGAGACAAAGGAATACCGGGCCGAGGCGAGGTTTCAGCGTGTGTCGCCGCAGAAGGCGCGCCTGGTGTTGGATCTGATCAAGGGGCGCGGCATCGAAGAGGCGCTGAACACGGCGGCTTTTACCAAGAAGCGCATTGCGCCGGTGATTCACAAGCTGCTGACCTCAGCGGTGGACAACGCCAAGTACGTCGCCGGCGAGCAGGGCATCGACCTGGACGTGGACAACCTCTACGTCAAGCAGGCCGTGGCTAATGACGGGCCGCGCATGAAGCGCATCCGCCCCGCGCCGATGGGCCGTGCCTACCGCTATCAGCGCCGGCTGACGCACATCGTGCTGTCGGTGGCTGAGCGGCCGACGAATGGCGCGAGCCTGGTGACCAAGGTGGAAGAGCCTGTCGCCGCGCCGGAGCCGAAGGCGAAGAAAACGGCTGCCAAGAAGACCGTGGCGAAGAAGGTTGCGCCGAAAAAGACGGCGGCGAAGAAGTCGACGAGCAAGAAGGCCGAGAAGTAGGCCTGGAGAGTTTGAGGAAAAGAACATGGGACAGAAAGTCCATCCTTACGGATTCCGGCTGGGAGTGAACAAGCCCTGGCGTTCGCGCTGGTTCTCGGAGCGGGAGTACGACAAGCTCCTGGTCGAGGACGTAAAGCTCAAGGCGGAGCTGCGCGAGAAGCTGAAGGCTGCGGGCGTGAGCTCGGTGGAGATCGAGCGGCCCGGCAACAAGCTGCGCTTTTTGATCCGCACCGCGCGTCCGGGCATCGTAATCGGCCGCAAGGGCGCGGAGATCGAGAAGCTCAAGACCGAGCTCGGCAAGCGCACCAACCGTGACGTGTTCATCGACATCATCGAGGTGAACAAGCCGGAGCTCGATGCGCAGCTGGTGGCGGAGAACATCGCGCTGCAATTGGAGAAGCGCGTCAGCTTCCGCCGGGCTATGAGAAAAAGTGTGGACTCGGCCAAGCGCTTCGGCTGCAAGGGAATCAAGGTGCGTGTCTCGGGCCGGTTGAACGGCAATGAAATCGCGCGTTCGGAGTGGTACCTGGATGGGCAGCTGCCGCTGCACACCCTCCGGGCGGACATTGATTACGGCTTCGCAGAAGCCAACACGACCTACGGCGTGATCGGCGTGAAGACGTGGATCTATCGCGGCGACATCTATGAGCAGAAGCGCCGGAAGCCGGCGGTGGGAACGTCAGTTTTTTAGTTCTCAGTTCGTAGTTCACAGTTCCTGGACTGCGGATTAAACAGCTGAGAACTGTGAACTGCAAGCTGTGAACTGTTTTTCGAGGTTTTTCGTTATGTTGATGCCAAAGAAGGTGAAGTTCCGGAAGCAGCAGAAGGGCAAGCGGCGCGGCAAGGCGTGGCGCGGCTCCTCGCTGTCGTTCGGAGAGTACGGGCTAAAGGTCATGGAGTGCGGTTACATTACCGACCGCCAGATCGAAGCCAGCCGTATCGCCATGACGCGCTTCATCAAGCGCGGCGGCAAGATCTGGCTGCGTCTGTTTCCGGACAAGCCGATCACCAAGAAGCCGGCCGAAGTCCGTATGGGCTCGGGCAAGGGCGCGCTGGATCACTGGGTCGCCGTGGTCAGGCCGGGCAAGATCCTGTTCGAGATGGAAGGCGTTGCGCCGGAGGTTGCCGAGGAGGCGATGCGGCTGGCGTCAAACAAGCTGCCTCTGAAGACCAAGTTCGTCATGCGGCCGGGCGCGGAAAAGACAGTGAGTGCGGCGAAGTAGGAAAGCAGCTTTTAGCCACTAGCCTCTAGCTTCTAGCTCTTCGTGATAGAGCAAAGAGCATCGCATGAGCAGGATGAAGCTAGGAGCTGGAAGCTGAAAGCTAGGAGCTGAGGAAATGGAACTCGCAAAGATTCGCAATTTGAGCGACGAAGAGCTCAAGCACCAGGAGAAGACCTCGGCGGAGCAGTTATTCCGCCTGCGCTTCCAGGTGGCGCTGGGCCAGAACGACGGCGTGAAGAAGATCCGCCAACTGCGCAGGGAGATCGCGCAGATCAAGACCGTGGCCCGGGAGCGTGAACTGGGCGTCCGCGGCGCCGGCAAAGAAGCCGCGGCGACTGCGGAAACCAAGAAGGGAGCGCGCTAAATGACGGCGACCGAGAAGACAGAGCAGGCTCCGGCAACCCGGCGCAATGAGAAGGTCGGCCAGGTGGTCTCGACCAAGATGCAGAAGACCATCGTGGTCGCAGTCGAAATGCGCAAGGCGCACCCGAAGTACAAGCGGATTGTGCGCCAGACCAAGAAGTTCTACGCGCACGACGAGCAAAGCTCGGCGCGGCTGGGCGACATGGTGCGCATCCGCGAGACGCGGCCGTTGAGCAAGCTGAAGCGGTGGTCGCTCGAAGAGATTGTGCGGCGTTCGACGCTTGCGCAGATTGAAGACACTGCCCACGAAGCCGCAAACTAAGCCTGGGCGAGAGGAGAAACAACCATGGCTGTGCAAATGAGAACCATGCTCGCGGTGGCCGACAACTCCGGCGCGCGCAAGCTGCAGGTGATTCTTCCGCTGGGCGG
>JASHVE010000382.1 GCA_030039675.1 Acidobacteriaceae bacterium
CGCGGAGTTGCGGTCAGCGAAGTGTTTCACGGCGCGGGCGACTTGTACGCTGGGCCGGACGAGCCCTACCTGTTTGGGCGAATCCGGGTCAACGGTCCTGATCCTGAGCGTCGCAGCTACCGCTCGTTCGCCTCGTTCAGCGATCCGGACGGGAACGGCTGGCTGTTCCAGGAGCTCACGACGCGGCTCCCCGGCCGCATCGACTCGACAGCAACGACCTTCGCATCGGCAAGCGATCTGGCGAGCGCATTTCGCCGTGCGGAGGCCGCCCACGGCGAGCACGAGAAGCGCCTTGGACAGCGCGACGCGAACTGGCCGGAGTGGTACGCCGCTTACATGGTGGCGGAGCAGTCCGGCAAAGAACTGCCGCAATAAACGGAGACAGAGGAGCTCTTATGAGATGGTTCGTTTTCTTTCCGGTTACACTTGCCATCGTTGGCGGTAGTATCGCCTTCACGGGTGCTGTAGCGGGGCGCTCTGATCAGGGAGCCGCCCCCGTATACGTCACCCAGATTCCCCCTGGGTACCGCGACTGGAGGCTGATCTCAGTCGCGCACGAAGAGGGCAACCTCAACAGTTTTGCTGCTGTTTTGGGCAACGATGTAGCGATCAACGCCTACCGCGAAGGGAAGCTTCCGTTTCCAGACGGCACAATGATCGCCGCTTTGCACTACAGTCATACCCCGTCGGAAGAGAACAACGCAGTCTTTGGCCGTGAACAATCTTTTGTTCCAGGCCCCCCCACGAATATCCAGTTCATGGTCAAGGACTCAAAGAAGTATGCCGCGACGGGCGGTTGGGGATTTGCTCACTTCAAAGACGGCAAACCTGGCGATGAGGCATTCATGCAAACCTGTTTCCCTTGTCACGAGAAGGCCTCCCGTGACCTGGTCTTCACCCGCTACGCACCTTGACGTCGAGCTTCCTGATCGCGGGTCCCTGGAGGAGTCATGAGCGCCGCAACAACCGCGACTTCTGTCCGGCGCGAACCGGAACTCACCGGCCAAACTGTCGTTGTCATTGGCGGCAGCTCCGGCATCGGGCTCGAAACGGCCCGGCGAGCGCGCGCCGAGGGGGCCAGGCTGATCCTTACCGGCCGGGATCCAGAGCGCCTCCAGCTCGCCGCCCGCGAGCTCGAACCGCTAAGTATTGCAGCCTTTGACGCCAACGATCCGGCTCCGCTCGAGCGGTTCTTCGCGGACCTGCCGGCCACAATCGATCACGTGATGGTGACAGCCGGCCAGCCGCACTACGGGCGCCTTCTCGACATGGACATCGAGCAGGCGCGCCGCGCCCTCGACGCGTACCTCTTGTTGATGCTCCAGGTCGCGCGCAACGCCGCCCAGAAAGTAAGACCGGGAGGCACGCTGATCTTCATGGGCGGTACCGGTGGCCGCCGTACGAGCATCGGACTGGGGATCGTGTCGACGGTCACCGCCGCGCTGCCCGCTCTCACCGCCAGCCTCGCGCTCGAACTTGCGCCCGTGCGAGTCAACCTCATTGCCGCGGGCTTCGTCGACACACCGTTGTCGGCATCGCTCCTCGGCGACGAGCTCGACAACCGCCGCAATCACCTTCGCGCTACCCTTCCTATCCGGCGCGTCGTAACAGCTGCCGACGTCGCCGCACTCGCCGTTCACGTCATGAGCAACACGGCCCTCACCGGCGCCACCTACGACATCGACGGTGGCCAGCAGCTCGTCGCTGGTTAGCTGGAGAGGGCAGGATAACTCACTCATTACGGTGAAATTGGCGAGTGCTGTATCCCGCCGCTTTCAACCCGGGAACGATCCGCACAGCGTTTGCAAATTCCAACATCACCGCAGAGGAGGAATCCATGACCGCAACCATCGCTGTACAAGGAAGCAGCACGCAGTTCAGCACCGACCGCACCTATCCCGGCCTGTGGACGGTCACCTTCAGCAACCCTCCGATCAACATGTTTGTTCCCGCAACCGTCGTCGAATTGGGTGCGCTGATGACCGACCTCGAGGCGGACCCGTCCGTGAAGGTCGTAGTGTTCCAGTCGGCGAATCCCGATTTTTTCGTCGCCCATCTTGATGTAGCCAAGGCGGCCGAGCGGCCAGAGACGCTGGGCCTTTGGCGCGAATTTGTGCTGCGCCTTTCGTCCGCGCCAGTCGTGAGTATCGCCAAGATTCGCGGCCGCACGCGCGGCATCGGCAACGAGTTCGTGCTGGCCTGCGACATGCGCTTCGCCAGCCGCCAAAACGCTCTGTTCGGCCAACCTGAGGTCGGCGTCGGACTGGTTCCGGGCGGCGGAGCGCTGGAATGGCTCCCGCGCTTGGTCGGCCGCTCGCGCGCGCTTGAGATCGTGCTGAGCGGCGACGACTTCGGCGCTGACATCGCCGAGCGTTATGGCTGGGTGAACCGCACGCTGGACGATGACGGCCTCGACTCATTTGTCGATAGTCTCGTCCGGCGTCTGGCCTCGTTCGACCGCGAAACGCTAGCCGCGGCGAAGGCCCAGGTCAATCGGTTCGGGACGCCGACAGCGGCCGAGCTTCAGTCGAGCAACGACCTGTTCTTCCCACTGCTGGCCTTGCCCGGTGCGCAGGCGCGCCGTTCGAAGGTTCGTAACATCGGTTACGGTGTTCGGAGCGACTTCGAATTGAACTTCGGCCGGTACCTCCCTTCGTTCGGGCGGACGGACGACGTTGACACGGTTGCGCGGCGCGACTGATCCTCGCCCTGAAGTGGAACGGAGCAGGGCTCACATGTCGCGTGAACCCTCGATATGTCCAGTCTTTCTCCATCTCTCTCGCGGGCCCGGTGGCATAAATGGAGAGGCACTCAGGAAAGGTAGAGCAGTTCCTGAATTAGCGTCGACTTTTTGAGCGCCGTGCAAGGTGGCCTTTTCTTGAGGAAAAGGCCACTTAAACACCTTCCTTCGGTATACACAAATTCGGGAACTGCTATAGGACCGTGCAAGCGCTACGTCACGAGTAGGGCCGCGTCGACGCCAAATCGCCAAGCTGCACGTAACTTGCAGAGACTCGTGCTCATTCAAGGCATTGCAAAGCTGCGTCGCGAATCGATTCATCGTGGCTTTGTGATGCGATTCGGCATAATCTTTTCGCCTCATCGAGCTTGCCGCGTCGCCGAAGAAGAGACCCAAGTCCGAGATTAGCCTGCGGCAAATCCGGCTGAAGACGCAATCCTTGTTCGTAAGCCTGCTCAGCAGCTGAATCGTCTCCCTGTTCAGACAAAATATCACCGAGATCGCTGTCGATGAGCGCATTTGCTGGATCGAGAGAACTTGCCAGACGCAACTGCAGTACTGCATCTGCAAATTGTTTCCTCAGCATCAGAAGCAATCCATAATCGTGATGTGAATCAGCGTCCTTGGGATCCACTGTCACTGCTCTCTTCAGGTAGTACTCGGCTTGCTTCATATCCTGTTCGCCAATGAAAAGCTTTCCCAAATTGTCGTCCGCTTCAGCCAAATCAGGGTCGATGCGCAGCGCCTGACGCAAATCCTCTTTTGCTTCAGCTTCGTTGCCACGCTGGATTGCGATCAGACCGAGCAGATTGTAGGCCTGCGCCGTCTCGGGATTGATTTCGATGGACCGTTTAAGCGCTACCTCGGCCTCATCGAGATTCCCCATTCGCGCATAGGCGTTACCCAGATCGACGAAGAGTGCGCTGTCGAGAGGCGGCGTGTTCGCGAACTGTTTCAGCAGGTCGGCGGCTTGCTGATATTTCGCTTCGGAGAATAGTGTTTTTAGAAGTTGCTCGAGAATCGGACGATATTGCGGAGCGCGTGTGTGTGCTTCTTCGAGCCACTTCTCCGCTCTCTGGTTATCGCCGGAATTGCTGTACGCTTCGCCGAGCACGGCATAGAACCCAGCTTTGGCAGCTTTATTCTCTTCAATCTTTTGTTCGAACTGCTCGATGTGATCCCTGTCGGTGAGACCACCTTTCAACTCCGCTGCCAGAAGATACAGCTTGTTCTCAGGATTATCCGGCAGTTGTTTCGGATAGAACAAGATGAGATTCCCCGGCGGCTGAGACATGTCTTCAGGCTCTTCGATTGGTTGTGTCAAGTTGCCTGCAGGTTTGTTCCTCTGAATGTAGTGATCGGTGAGAACAATATGTACTGCATATTGGCTACGCCGCTTTGGCATGTGGCAGGAAAGGCAATCAGCGCCCGCGGGAAGCGCCACCGTGTGCCGAACCGATTGATGGCAGCTTGCGCACACCTTGACGTAGCGCGACTCGGCCTGCTGCCCATGCTCTTCCACGTGTGGGTCGTGGCAAGTGAGGCAGGTCATTGTGCTCTTCGTGAAGCATGCCGAAAAACTGAGCCGGTAGGCTGCGTCGACAACGTCGAAGTTATTCTTGCGCCGCTCATTGTCTGCCTGGTCGAAATACAGTTTGTAATCGGCAAGCGGTTGCCCCGGCCGATAGGAGAAGACGCCTCTATCAAAGCGGCGACTTACATTCTCATCCTGACTACCGCTCGTCGAAAGATGGCACTCCATGCACACTTCAAGTTGCCGGTCGCGGCTGAGACGCGCCGGATTCACGATCGCGTCACGGATCTGGCTCTCGGTTGAGTTTGCATTGCTTGCAGCTTTTACGTGTGCTTCGCCAGGACCGTGGCAGCGCTGGCAATCGATCCCTTCGGGAATCGAGGTCGGGAAGATGGGTTCTCCGCTATCAATTGCACTCTCATCCATTCCGGCCCGCGGATATGCATCGTGGCAGAAAAAGCACCCATGCGAAATTGGACCGTGAAAATCGCTTTGCCGGAGTTGATCGTAACCGGGAGTCATCGCCCAGTAGCCGCCACTCTCGGTGTACCAGGTGACAGGCAACTCAATAAGCCTGTTCTCGGAGTCGCGGTGAAGATAGCTACGAGCCTGATCTCCAGAGCCGACGATGTAATCGACGCGTTCTTCGGCGACATTGATTCTGCGTCCATTGGGACCTAATTGATAACGCCCTTGATAGAACGATCCTTGCCGCTCTGCCATCACGTAATATGTGTCGGACCGGCGGTTGTATACGGTGTTTTTTTCAGAGTAGTCTTCGATGCGATTCGAAGCGGATGGGCGGTAGAGAGACCGTCCCATTCCGGTGCGGTGAAAGCCGTCGGCAATGTCTCCGTGGCAACTGCCGCAAATTTGCGGATCG
>JASHVE010000383.1 GCA_030039675.1 Acidobacteriaceae bacterium
AGCCGTGCCGCCGAGGCGTGCAGGTGCTGGTAGTGTTCGTTGGTGACGATGCGGTGGAAGTAGCGGGCGACCGCGCCGACGTTACGGTCGATGGACCACTCGTTGTCATTGAGCACAACGATCATGCGCTTGGTCTGCTCGGCGATGTTATTCAGTGCCTCGAAGGAGATGCCGTTCGTAAAGGCGGCGTCTCCGGCCACCGCCACCACGTGCTCGCCGCCGCCGGCCAGGTCGCGGGCTACAGCCATGCCCAGGGCCGCCGAAAGCGCGGTGCCGGCATGTCCCGCGCCGTAGCAGTCGTGCTCGCTTTCGGTCCGCAGCATGAACCCGTTCAGCCCGCCCGGCTGGCGGAGAGTCTCAAAGCGGTCGAAGCGGCCGGTGAGAAGCTTATGGACGTAGGCCTGGTGGCTGACGTCAAAGAGAATCCGGTCCTCGGGCGTAGTGAAGACAGCATGCAGCGCGATGGTGAGCTCGACGACACCGAGGTTCGGGCCTAGATGGCCGCCGGTCTTCGACAGAGTTTGAATCAGAAATCCGCGAATCTCTTCCGCGAGCGCCGTCATTTGCGCAGAATTCAGACGTTTCACGTCTGCGGGAGAATGAATCGACTCCAGCAATGTGCCCATGTACTTCCTTCCCCCGGAAAAGCGCCGGGCATTCAGTGAAACAGCCCCGATAGGGGTGATGAAGCCTCAGAAGCCCAACCTATAGTATACCCATCTGTTGAATGCGAGTTGCGATGGATTAAACGTCTGCAGTGATCCGGAAATGCAGCAGGTTACAGAGTTTGAGCGGTTTCGGGGGCTGTTCGGCCCAACCCTCCCAGCAGGGCCTGGGCGGCAGTGCGGGTAAAGGCAAGCGTGGCCTCGGCCGTCAGAGGAAGATTGCCGCCCGTGGCGAGCTTGGCAATGCCATGGACGAGCGACCAGGCCGTCCAGGCCAGCGGCTGCGGATCGCCGGTCGGCAGATCGCCGGACTGTTGCGCGGCCGTAATGCAATCGAGCAGCACCTGAAAAGCATTCTCGCCGACCCGCGGGCTGGCATCGCAGCGCTCGCGCACCACGGCCGGTAAGTCGAACATCACCACCAGATGCTGCGGCCAGCGCAAGGCGAAGTCCACATAACCGCAGCCGCAGAGTTCCAGCTGCTCGCGCGACGACCGGCCCGGCGCCATGGCTTCGCGCATCACAGCGGCTAGCCGGTCGAAACCCTCCGCCGCAACGGCCAGAAGAAGATCGTCTTTGCTCGCGAAGTGGCGATAAGGCGCATTGTGCGAAACACCTGCCCGGCGGGCCACCTCGCGCAGCGTGAAGGCCCGGGGCCCGACCTCGCCGATCAAAGCGACGGCGGCGTCGAGCAGAGCCTTGCGCAGATTCCCATGGTGATAAGGCATGGACCGAGTCACAAAAAAAGAATAGTCGAGAATGTTGACATGAGCAACTTTTCACGTTAGATTCTGAATCAAGTAGATGTTGCTTATGTCAACATTCAGAGAACAGAGAACAGAGAACAGAGAACTGAGAACTGAGAACTACGAACTGAGAACTGGAGAAAAGCCATGTCAGCCGGGACTCCTTATAAGCAGGCGAAGCTCGAAGAGAACTGGGACGCGATCGTTATCGGCTCTGGCATCGGCGGGCTGACTGCCGCGGTTCTGCTCGGCCAATATGGGGGCAAGCGGGTGCTGGTGTTGGAGCGGCACTATGAGCCCGGCGGTTTTACCCACACTTTCCACCGGCCGGGTTTCGATTGGGATGTGGGACTGCATTACATCGGGCAGGTGCAGGACACGCGCGAGCGGGTGCGGCGGGCCTTCGATCACGTCACGGGCGGCGAGGTGCGGTGGCAGGCTATGCCGGAGGTCTATGACCGGGTCGAGATCGCCGGCCGCAGATTCGATTTTGCCACCGGACTGGAGCGGTTCCGCTCGGACCTGAAGAGTTGGTTCCCTGGTGACGCGCAGGCGATCGACCGGTATCTCGCAGCGGTGCAGGCCTGTAACCGGGCAAACAGCTTGTATTACGCAGAAAAGGCCGTCCCCGGACCCATCGCAGCCGTGGCCGGCGGTCTGATGCGGGCGCCGTATCTCAAGTGGGCAACCCGCACCACACGCAGGGTGCTGGAGAGCTTCACGCGCAACCAGGAGCTGATCGGCGTGCTGACGGCGCAGTGGGGCGACTATGGTCTGCCCCCTGCGCAGAGCAGCTTTGCCATCCACGCCACGATTGCCGAGCACTATTTCGCAGGAGGCAGCTATCCGGTGGGCGGCGCGGGCGTGATCGCCGCGGCAATCGCCAGGAGGATCGAACAGTACGGCGGAAAGCTGGTGACGAGCGCCGAGGTTTCGCAAATCCTGTTGGACCGCGGAACTGCGGCCGGCGTCCGCATGGCCGACGGGCGCGAGTTTTGCGCCCCGGTGGTGATGAGCGATGCGGGTGCCGCGAACACTTTTGCGCGCTTGCTGCCGGGCCAACTGCCGGCTGTGGAGGGCCTGCGCGCAAAGCTGCATAGCATCGCCGCCTCGACCGCGCACGTGAGCCTCTATGTGGGGCTTTCAAAGAGTGCGGAGGAACTTGGATTGAAAGGGACGAATCTCTGGATCTATCCCTCGTTCGATCACGATGCGAATGTCGAGCGCTTTTCCGAGGATATGGAGACGGCTTTTCCCTTCGTGTACATCTCGTTTCCCTCGGCGAAGGATCCCGAATTTGAGCGGCGGCATCCGGGCAAGAGCACGATCGAGGCAATCGTCATGGTTCCCTATGCAGCCTTTGCCGGCTGGGCGGAAACGCGCTGGAAGCGCCGCGGTGAAGAGTATGACGCGCTGAAGCAGCGGCTTGCGGCGCGCTTGCGACTGGAAATTGAGAGGCAGGTGCCGGCAGCGGCGGGGCACATCGAGCATGCGGAGCTTTCAACGCCGCTCTCGACGCGGCACTTCATGAACTACCGCCAGGGCGAGATCTACGGCCTGAGCGCGACGCCGGAACGCTATACCCTGCGGGAACTGGGCGCACGAACGCCGGTTCGTGGACTGTATCTGACCGGACAGGATGTAGCGAGCTTAGGCGTGGCCGGAGCTCTGTTCGGCGGAGTGGTGAGCGCTTCGGCAGCACTCAAGAGAAATCTGCTTTCCAAGCTGTCGAAGGGGTGAGCGTGACGGGCAGCGATTTACGGGTATCTCCAGTGCGCTGCAGCCAGTCAGAAAGCGGCTATACTTGTGCGCAGTCGAACAGGCGAATCCATGAGGCGCACCTGGGCAATTCTGCTTCTGGCGGTCGGCGCGGCCCGCCCTGTACGGGCCGCCACCCCCGTGACCGTCGCGCAGTTGCAAAAATGTCTAGATGACGCGCGTGGCAAGCCGGACGGCAAGGTCGCTGGACAGCTCTCCAAGCTGGAGCTGACTGAGAGGATCAGTTCGGCCCAGCTCGCCCGATGGCTGGTGGAGTTCCCCGGGAAACGCACTCATGAGGCGCTGACGGCGCTGGCTGATACTTCCGCATTTTTTAACCCGCCCGCACTGGAGATTCGATCGGATCCCGCTCCGGACCTTACCGCGCAACACGAATTTCTCAGCGAAGCTATCGAGTACGCCGGCAAAGCGCTCTCCAGGCTGCCCAACTTCTATGCCACGCGCGAAACCGTACACTTTGAAGACACCTTGCCGAAGCAAACATATCAGCAGCCGGTTTCGGGCGCCGGCCGCTCCAGCATGCGCTCAATGAGCCTGGCGGCGCCTGTGGCGGCCAGCGTATTAGAGTACGAGCCTCTGCACAGGACGCGCGTGTATAGCGTCCAGGTTCGGTATCGCGACGGCGCAGAAGTGCGCGGTCCGCAAGAAGCAAAGGGCGCAGTGCGCGACCGGCAGGACGCTGGTTTGACCACCAGCGGCGAGTTCGGCCCCATTCTCTATATCGTGCTCGAAGACAGCGTCAACGGTAAAATCGTGTGGGACCACTGGGAGCAGGGCGCCGGCGGGCCGCTGGCCGTATTCCGGTACACGGTGCCGCAGCCGGATTCGCACTACATGGTGCAGATGCAGCATGTGAATGGCGCGGAGCAGCTCTTTCCCGCCTATCATGGCGAGATCGCCATCGATCCGGCGAACGGAACGATCGTACGGATCAGCGCAGTGTCGGATATGGCGCCGCCCTATGAGATTGTGCAGGCTGCCATTCTCGTGGAATATGGTCCGGTCGCGATTGGAGAACGCACCTACGTGTGTCCGGTGCACGGCGTAGCGCTTTCCAGGATGCCGGCCGTTGCCTCCGACAGTGGAGAACTGCAGGCTGCTTCTCTGCAAACGCAGGTGAACGACGTCTCGTTCAAGGACTATCACCTGTTCCGCGGCGATGCGCGGATTTTGAGCGGCTCAGCCCCGGCTCCTGCTCCAGCGGCTCCGCCTCACGTTCAATAGCCTGCGCGCTGCCGCGCGATCAGCCCCAACCCGAACCAAACCCGAAGTTGTAGGATGAGCCCAGAAGCTCGTGTTGCAGGAGGGGACTGAAGAGGTGGCAGGAATGCGGCGGTTTTGCGGCGGGATGGTCGTGCTCGCGGTGCTGAGCGTGGCAGGGGTGAGCACGGCCTGGGGACAGTTGAACTTTCCGGGAAGCAGCGGTGCGCAGCAGGCGCCGAATCCGCTTACCGATTCGACCGTCAATCCGGGCAAGATGTTCCTCTTCGATCTGGAAGCGCGGCTCCAGAAGGATGTGGCTGACCATGGAGGCGCGGGTTTTGCCGGGTGGTTCGCGCCGGACGGCGTGCTGCTGGGCAACGGTGCGGCACCCCTCATCGGCAAAGTGGCGATTGCGAAGTCCGCGACCTGGCTGCCGAAGGATTATCAGCTCACATGGACGCCGACCGACGCGGTGATGGGCCCTTCAGGCGATATCGGTTACACCTGGAGCCATTACGAAGGCCACAGCAAGGACGCGAACGGGAACCCCGTGGTGACCAGCGGGCGATTCATCACCATCTGGCGGAAGGAGCCGGATGGAAGCTGGAAGATCGCGCTCGACGCCGGCGCAAACGAGCCGGTGGGAGCGGGTGACTGCTGCAGGCTTCCGACACATTGAGATGCTGAGCGGCTCTGCGGGCAGTTCCGTGGGCTATGGATCCGGTGCATATCGTTTCTTTTGTAATGGAAAAGTAACATCGCGGCATGATGGAAGGTCCGTTACTTGGGTAGTAAGCCTTTTGAGTGGAATTTAACCGATTTGTGCGAGAGCCAAATTGCAAGATTTGACGGATACTAAGTTTGCACTGCTGAGGTGCTCAACCAGGTTCTCAATTCCATGAGACCGTAAACTCCAGGTTGCGGCCGGACCTTAGAAAAACTCCGGCCGCTGCTGGACCTTCTCAGATTCCATCCCCACTCGAAGATTTCACACTTCCCGCCAGACGGCTGGTCTGCGGGTACGGCATTGTGTTGAATGGCGTGTTGGAGGATGCGGCCGGAAGCGATCTCTGTTCGGCGGGCCGCCGCCGATGCCATGAGACAATGCCTTCGACGGCCTTGTAGTCCGCATTCCGGGCCGCCGGATCACCCTTCATGGCCATCTCCACAAAGATAGTCAATTTGCTTTTTGGCCGGCCGCTGGCCACGAGCGAAGAGCGCGCGGAGCACATCGGGCCGATTGCCGGCATTCCGATCTTCGGCCTCGACGCATTGAGCTCGGCAGCGTACGGACCCGAGGCGGCTCTGACGCTGCTGATCCCGCTGGGCATGCTCGGCGTGCAGTACATCGTGCCGGTGAGTGTGGCGATCGTGATTCTGTTGGCGATCGTCTACATGAGCTACCGGCAGACGATCGAGGCCTATCCGCGTGGTGGCGGCTCCTACACTGTGGCCAGCCAGAACCTGGGCACAGGTCCCGGACTGCTGGCCGCGGCTGCGCTGATGATCGACTACGTGCTCACGGCGTCGGTCGGCATCTCGGCCGGCGTCGGCGCTCTCATCTCGGCTGTGCCGAGCCTGCAACCGCACACGCTCGAGCTTTGCCTGGCCGTGCTGCTGATTCTCACTCTCGTGAACATGCGCGGTGTGCACGACACGGGCGTGGTGTTCATGATTCCCACCTACCTGTTTACCGGCACGCTGCTGATCGTGATCGCGGTGGGCGCAGTGCAGACCCTTGCCAACGGCGGACATCCGCATCCGGTGGCGCCGATGCCGGCAATGCCTCCCGCCACTGTGGCCTTTGCGGGCTGGTGGCTGCTCCTGAAGGTGTTCTCATCGGGCTGCACGGCAATGACCGGCGTGGAGGCGGTGAGCAACGGCGTAATGGCCTTCCGCGATCCCACACAGAAGAATGCCAAGACCACGCTCACCATCATCATTGCGCTGCTCGCCATCCTGCTGCTGGGCATTGCGCTGTTGTGCCGGGCCTACCGGATCGTAGCCACCAATCCGGATGGCCCCGGTTACGAAAGCGTGCTCTCCATGCTCACGCGCGCGGTAATGGGGCACGGCTGGTTTTACTACGTGACCATCGGTTCGGTGCTGCTGGTGCTGGCGCTCTCAGCGAACACGGCATTCGCCGATTTTCCGCGCCTCACGCGCGCCATCGCGCAGGACGACTACCTGCCGCACGTGTTCCTGCTCCGCGGCCGGCGGCTGCTCTACTCCTGGGGCATTTATGTGCTGGTCTTTCTGACGGCGTCGTTGCTGATCATCTTCGGTGGCGTGACAGACCGGCTCATTCCGCTCTACGCCATCGGCGCCTTCACCGCCTTCACGCTTTCGCAGGCGGGGATGGTGATGCACTGGATGCGCCAGGGCAACGCGCCGGTACGCATGTTCGTGAACGGGTTGGGCGCCACCGCGACCGGCATCACCACTCTCGTCGTGCTGGTGGCCAAGTTCGTGGATGGCGCCTGGATCACGCTGCTGCTGATCACAGCGATGATCGTCGTGATGCGCGCGGTGAAGTGGCACTATGCACGGGTGAACCGGGCCATTGACCTCGACCGGCCCATCATTCCGGCCGATGTGAAAGAGCCAATCGTCGTGGTGCCCATCGACCGCTGGACCCGGATAACAGAGAAAGCGCTCTCGTTCGCGCTTTCGATGTCGACCGACATCCGCTGCGTGCACGTGCAGGTGGGCGACGAGCCGGATTCCATCAGCCGCGACTGGGACAAAGAGATCGTTCAGCCGCTGTGCGACGCCGGCCGCTGCATTCCCAAGCTGGAAATTCTCAAGTCGCCCTACCGCTACGTGCTCATGCCGGTGATCGACTACGTCCTGGAAGTCGAGAAGCAGTCCAGGTTCCAGAAGATCTGCGTGCTGGTTCCAGAACTGGTGGTGACGCACTGGTGGGAGAACCTGCTGCACAACCGCCGGGCAGACCTGCTGAAGGTGCTTCTGCTGGTGCGCGGCAATCAGCGGATCATCGTAATCAACATCCCGTGGTATCTGGACAAGCGGACCGTGACGCCGCCGGCGCACTAACCGGCCGCGGCGAGACGCAATGGGCAGACGGGGATTTTTTCGCTGGGACGGTTGCTTTCCGATACCTTGGCTCAGCCGTCACAAAGGGTGTGGAGGATTTCTGGGTGGTTTCGTGACAACGGGGGTCAAAGGATAGTCTATTGACGTACCGGAATTGGACTTGGAGCGCCTGCGCCGGATGTGCCCGGGACGCCATGCCACCGGTCTCATCAATACCTGCGCGGCTCATTGTGCAAGTATGGGACCCGACAACAAGGCGGGTCCCAGGCCATTGGCGAGTCGACCGTCTTGATTTATGAGACCGGTTATAGGCATGTCCTAGAAAAGTAGAGGAGAATTTCGATTTGAAGAGGATGTTTCTGCGTACGCTTTTGGCCATCGTTCCGGCCGTCCTTATCCCCTTGTCCGCAATGAGCCAGGCCACCTCACCGCAGGGTCCGGCGGAACAGGCTCCAGCTTCCTACAAGTATGAGGCGTATGCCGGGTTCGGCTATACAAGCATCAATCAGGTGAACCTGTCGCGCTACGGATTGTACGGAGTCGAATTGTCGCTGACCCGCGACTTCGGCCGGTATTTCGGGATGAGCGGCATGGTGAACTACTACAAACCGCCCCTTGGCGGCAATAACGGCCCTCAGGGTAATCCCGGTGACCCTTCGGTCTATGAGGTGCTGGTCGGTCCCGAACTGCACGCCAACATCTACGGCAATGTGAGCGGATTCTTCCACGGCGGACTGGGTGTTGAGCACACGGGAGGCGAAGACGAAACCCCCAATGTCTCCTTTGCCGGCGGTTTTGGCGGCGGCATGACCTACAACCTTAGCCCGCGCTTTGCCATTCGTGCTTCCGGCGACAGAATCGGCGCCTCGTTTTCACTGATCAACAATACTCCGGAGCTGGGCAATTCGCCGCATCGCACGTGGAACTCCAGCGCAACGATCGGCGTTATCTTCCGGTTCTAGAGCGGTTCCACAGTTGATGTGCCCTTGCCGAAGCCGCGGAAGGTGGCATTTTCTTGAGGAAAATGCCACTTTGCAGCAGTGGCTTCGGGATATAGCAACTGTGAAACCGCTGTAGCGGCTTGTGAAAATGGACGGATGAGGCGGGAGCGGCGGCTTCCGCCTTTCCTTTTGCAAGAGCGGTCTTCCTCCGGTCCGTCTGCGGGGCGGAAGTTATCATCGATGGAACAGCTTTACGCACCTTGATCTCACGTTTTGGCCGGAGCGTCCCGTTGAAGAGCCCACTTCGCCTGTTCGTGGCGGCTTGCATGGTAGCTGTGGGAGCCGGCCTGGTGACCTGGATCTACGCCATCAGCCTCACCGGCAAGAATGCGACTGAGCGTGATTTTATCCAGTATTGGGCTGCGGAGCAGCAACTCGCGCACGGGGCGAATCCGTATGACGTCCAGGCAATCTTGCGGTTGGAGCAGGCGGCGGGCCTCGAGGGCGGATCGCCCAAAGTCAGTTTCAGCCCTCCGGTCGCATTGTTCTTTGCGTTGCCGCTGGGCTTCGTCGATGCCAAGACAGGGCTCATTGCGTGGCTGCTGTTGCTGCTGGCCTGTGTCGGAATCACGGTATGGGTTCTGTGGTTCCTGCACGGACGGCCGCAGAGTCGGTTCCATCTGCTCGCCTTCGTCTTCCCTCCCACGCTTTCCTGTCTGATGGCAGGGCAGCTCGGCATTTTCTTTCTTGTCGCGGTCGTGCTCTTTCTCTGGCTGCACACCAGTCAGCCGTGGCTGGCCGGCGCGGTGCTCATGGTCTGTGCGCTCAAGCCGCATCTGTTTCTGCCTTGCCTGGTTGTTTTGCTGCTATGGTCCATGCGCCGCAGAGATTTTCGTGTCATCGGCGGATTTGTTGCCGCGCTACTGCTCAGCAGCGCGCTCACTCTCTGGCTCGACCGGCATGTATGGGCCGAATATGCGCAGATGATGAAGTCGACGCGCGTGCTCGATGTCTTTATGCCGACGCTGAGCGTAACCCTTCGCTTCCTCATCGACCGCAACGCGAAGTGGCTCGAATTTGTGCCCGAAGCCGCCGTCTGCGCGTGGGCGGCGTGGTATTACTGGAGCCGGCGCGACCGCTGGGAGTGGAAGCGGGAGGGTCTGTTTCTGCTCCTGGTGTCGGCCTTGTGCACGCCCTACCTGTGGTTCAGCGACGAAGCCATGCTGTTTCCAGCCATCCTGGCGGGAATTTACCGGCGCGAAAACTCGCTGCGCGCGTGGATTGTGCTGGGAATCATCACGGCAGCGAGCCTGATTGGCGTCTTCTGGGAGATTCCGCTGCCTTCCGTGTTTTATCTCTGGACCGTGCCGGCATGGTTCGCGTGGTATCTGTACGCGACGCGAGACGATCAGTCGGCAAGAGCTGCGATCTGAGCGAAAGGAACGGTAAAGGAGCTGCCGGGCAGCTCGAAGACTGTGCCTGGTGTGAGCCGACCGTTTTGATATTGGTAGTAGATCTGTTTTTGGGGCTCGATCAGCCAGATGGCGCCAATGCTCATGCGCTCATAATCGGCAAGCTTCTCCAACATGCGGGTCATCGAGTCTTCCGGCGAGAGAATCTCGAAGACGGCGACCGGCGGGTGAGTGATGATTTGCTCACGGGGTGCATTGCGGCTGAGCAGAGTGACGTCGGGAACGCGGAAGTTGTTAGGCGCGACTTGAACCCGCAGCTCCGTGCGCGCTTTAACTCCCCAATCCGCGGGCAGCGCGCTAAAGAAGGCTGCCAGGATTGTCTGCCAAGTGGAATGATCGTATTCGCCCACAGCGCGTTCCTCCAGAGCGCCGCGCACGTACTCGCAGTCCGGGTCGGTCACGGTCCGCAGATACTCTTCGACGGAGATGAAGTTTCCCGTTGCAGCCATCGTCTGGCCTCTGTGAGATCGATTGTACGCCCGACTCGCACGAAGGGCGTATTCAGGCCGCCGGTAACACTGCGTAGGAAAGCATTACGACGCCGCTGGGTAGCGCCTTGGAATCAATGAGGTGCATGGTTGTACGGCATCCCTCCGGCAGCAGCGGTGTGCCGCTGCCAAGAAGCACCGGAAACACCGAGATCGCCAGTTCATCTACGAGCCCACCGTCAAGCAGGTTGCGGAACAGTACGCCTCCACCCATGAGCCAGATGTCCTTGCCCTTTTCTGCTTTGAGCGCGGCCACAGCGTCCACCACGCCACGGCTCACGATGGTGACTCCCGCATCCTTCGCCACATCGATCGTGGTGGAAACCACCACGATCCTCATCCCCGTACCGTTCAGCAGGTCGCCGCGTGTCTTCGCTACGTCATACGTGCGCCGGCCCATGAGCAATGTGTCAAACCGGCTATAAATTGTGATGAAGTCAATGCCCGAGTCAGGCGTGATCCAGTCATACTCGTCCTTCGGTCCTGCAATGAAACCGTCCACGCTGGACGCAACCGAATAAACGAGCCGGCGCACTGTGGTCTTGCCTCACCCTTCCTCCGCCTCGCGCAGCTTGGCGATCACGGTGAAATCTTCGAGCGTCGTAACGTCGCCCTTCACTTCACCGTGTGTGGCCAGCTCGCGCAGCAGGCGGCGCATGATCTTGCCGCTGCGGGTTTTGGGCAGGGCGTCTGTAAAGCGGATGTCGTCGGGCCGCGCCAGCGAGCCAATCTCTTTGGCGACCCATTT